>NZ_JAFCLR010000024.1:0-111672 GCF_018131065.1 Bradyrhizobium sp. AUGA SZCCT0431
CGGTGACAACGAGCACGGCCCGACCGGGGAGATCGCGTTATAAGCCGTAAAGCCATTGCGCAGGGAATGTCGGATGCTCTCCGCTGCCCTGTATGCTCGTGTGCAGCTTTCTATTGCACAATCGCACACGAGACCGCGGGTGCAGCGCGCATCCGGCATTCCCTGCGCCCTCTCATTTTCGAGGGCGAAACGATCCTTACAACTCGGGCGCTTCGCGCCGCGGGAACGTGAAGGTGTGTGTGGGCGTCATTGCGAGCGAAGCGAAGCAATCCATCCAGCCGCGCGAAGAAAGAATGGATTGCTTCGCTTCGCTCGCAATGACGGATCGGCGAGGGGATGCCTGGCTGTCTCAAATTCAAACCTGAACTCGTCCCGTCAGGACGATGGTGGACGCACAAGGGATCGAACCTTGGACCTCTCCCGTGTGAACCACAATCCGTAGACCATAGCTAACCTAATCAAGCCACAGTTTTGTTGTAAAAGTCCTTGCAGCGCAGGGTTTTGTGGCCATGTTGGCCCATCGGAGGCCATAGCTGGCCTTGCTACATTTTGTATGCCCCTGCCGTGCCCTTCATGAATTTTCCCGTGGGGCACAACAGAGCTGGGAACGTGGAGGGAACGGTTTGTGATCCGTTTCTTGGGTCTCCCTCGACGTGTCCCAGGGCACAAGGAGTAAGGGCACAAAGGATGGAAAACAGCGAGAAGGGTCTCAGAGCCGAAGTGACGACGAACTACCTGAGGCTCACTGACACAGCGATACGTGCAGCCACGCTGCCGCCAGGCAAGTCGCAGTACTATCTGCACGACACAGAGCAGCCGGGGCTTGCCATCAGGATGCGCGCGACTGGTGGGCGGACCTGGGTCTTCCTGTTCACCAAGCCTGGGACGAGAGGCACCCAACGCAAGACGCTGGGCGCATGGCCCAAGTTCAATGAGAAGGCCGCGCGCAAGGCCGCCACCGTCGCCGCCGGCGAGGTGGTCATTGGGGTCGATCCGAACGACGCCAAACGCGAGGCAAAGCGGCAGCAGCTGGCAGAGAGGCAGTGCACCACGCTGGCGACCCTGATCATTGAGGGCGGCCCCTACGAAACGTCCCTGACCGGACGCGAGGTAGTCAATTGGAAACCGGCAATGTCGGCGCTGCGACGCGGTCTGAAGGATCATTTCGATCTTGCCATCGGCGAGCTGACGCGACGACAAATCATGGCGGCGGTGGACAGGATCACCAAGACCGGCAAGCGCGGCGCAGCCAAGGATTTGCGGAAGCACACGCACACCCTTTTCGAATGGTGTGTCGGCGAGGGTTATGTCGAGCACAACGTGCTCGCCGGCTATCGCGCGCCCAAGGAAACCCGTGCGCAGAGAGTTGGGCGCCGAACGAAAGGCCGCGCGCTGACCGATGAGGAGATCGTCAAGGTCTGGCACGCATCCGGCAAGCTCGGGGCTTTTGGGCAACTAGCACGCATGTGCCTACTCGGTGGCCCACGCCGCAGCGAGCCAACCATGATCGAGTGGCGAAAGCACATCATGGAGGACCGCATCACCTTCGATGCGGCATGGACCAAGATGGGCCTGCACCACGACGTGCCGCGGACCCATCTCGTTGACGAGGTGCTCGCGGCCGTGAAGCATTTCCAGCGCGCGACGTCCGACTACGTCTTTCCGTCACCGAAGACAGGCGGCCAGATGTCGGGCTTCACCAAGATGGTCAGCCGTCTGATCAAGGAAGCGAGTGTCGCCAAGTTCACCATGCATGACTTAAGGCGCAGCTTGAGAACGATCATGTCGCGCTGCGGCTATGACAACGAAATCCAGCGGCTGTGTGTGGGGCAAAAGCCGCGTGGAATCGATCAGATCTACAATCACGACGAACAGTGGATCATCCGTAAGATGGCGTTCGAAGCGACTCATGACTACATCGCCCAGTTGGTCGGGGCGGAACGGGTCGGCAAGGTGGTGCGGCTGCAGCGGACGAATCCGCTCGACTCCATCAAGGCCGAGCTGCTCGGCCGTCTCCGCGAGCATTACGCGGCTGGGGCGGCTTAGTCTTATCGCATCTGGCCAGATAGTCGCGCACCGCATCGACACGATAAAGCGGGCGGCCATCGACGTAGCGCCATTTCAGCGGGTGGTTCGGATCTCGCCGCCACTGCTCCAGCGCTCCGGGCGTGCGCCGGATGACAGCGGCCGCCTCTAATGCCGTCAAATTAGAGCTGCCCGGCAGCGTATCGACATCGAACGTCGCGGGCGCCGGCATACCACGGTTCTTGCGATGGCGCTTCGTGCCACGTGGCATATTCCGACTTGCTGGCGAACCTATTGCCTCGATCCGAGTCTTTTCGTCCTTGCCGTTCATGCGTCTACCCCGAACCATGATCGGTTTTGAGGCAATAAGATCGTAAACGGCTCCAGTAAGAAAGAAATCTAGAACGTAGGTATGGGTGCTGGGTGGCTGTGGCGTACAAATAGGACGAATCGCAAGATTCTTCGCCGACAGCTAGGTAGATCAGTCGTCACTATTCTGGACCTTGCGATGGTAATGACCCGCCGAAGGACTGTCGCTTCAGAACAGCCGAGCTTCGACAATGTCACATGGACGGAGTAACAGGTGTCGTTCGACCCACGGACGCGAACGATAGTTCCTGACAATACGGCGGGCGAATGTCGAATGTTCCTCGCTATCGTCGATCAACCGGCAAATATGTTCGAAAAGATCGGTGAATGCCTTTTCTCGAGTTCGAGTCTTCATCACTCTCGACCTGCAAAACAAACCTACCCTGTCTTCGCTCAACCCGTTGAAGTTCGAAACACCGCGGATGAATCGCAGCTCGTTAGTGAGATCATGCCCAGAAGATTGCGCTGTGCCGTCGCAGACGTTGTCTTCGATGATGCGGCTATGGGAACCATTCTCCTGTGTCCTTAATTGCGCGCCAAACGGCAAGCAAAGTTGCGCCTTCCGACATCGTTGCCAAAAGCGAGTATTGCGCCGGAAACTCCTTCAAGACTTCGCGACGAAGACGTCCATCAGACTCGTCCAAAAACCTCCTAAATGCCGGCAATGAGTGGCTTTCTTGTTCGTCGGTCTCCCTGACTGTTTGTTTCGATGTAGCAAGCGATCTGCGTCTAGTAGACTCGAACTGAGCAGCATTGGGTGTCGCACCGAACCTACCTTTTGACGCATGATACAATTTTCCGCGTTCAGTTGTTCGCAGGGGTTCCGGCAGATAATCAAGAACCTTCGCGCGCAATGCGGTGTCATCGATTGAGGACACTAATGGTAGCAATTCGTGCATCTGCGACGGAGACAACTCATCAATCATCACGAATGCGAGGTTCGCACGATCCCTGTCGGCAAGCGATGCGTTTTCAAGGACAAACTCCAATACTTTTCTCAAAGCAAACGGCACAGTCAACTTTAAGATATCGGGCAGAACCTTCCTGCTTGCCAACTTTGTGAGTTGAAAGCATTCCTCTTGCTTTCCCGGCAAATAGCGTCCCAAAGCAACTAGCGCTATAAGTCGCTCGTCTGAATCGCCGATCGTTCTTGCAGCGAGTAACGCTGCCGCAATGTTACTTTCATTGTGAATTCGGTCGAGCTTGATCGACCGCATCGCTCTCTCGCGAGACGCGCCCTGCCTGATTGTCGTCGCTATTGCTCTTGCCTCTGCGATCAATTCAACGGGTAGGTGCGGGCCGAGCGCCACCAGCGCCTCGCTCTTGGCGAGCGTCCACTGCATCGCTGCTACAATCTTAATGGATTTTCTGAAATGATTGAGAGTACCAAGAGTGGGCGCCAACGTCGAAATTGCGAGTGTGCACGCATCTTCATCTCGAAGTGTTGCTGCCGTATCTAGAGCGTCGTCCAGAATGGCGTCGCGGAGTTCTGGAAGAGAAGCAGCTGCGACATCGCAAAGAGCTCGAACTCTCTCACTTTGATCGACCTCCCGAGCGGTTTGCAATGCTTCTACCAAAACTGAAGTTCTTAGGTTTACGCTTAGGCCCCGTGCCAATTCGGCTAGCCCTCTTGCACGTAGTTGCCCGTGTTCAATGGAGCGTGCAGATGCCAGTCCTTCAGCTGCGATAAGATCGTGAACTTCGACTGACAAATGCGGAATTAGGGCTGCCAGCAATCTTGTTCTTAGAACTGCTTCGCTAACCTGTCTTGCATGGAGAAGCACTCCGCCAATCATCGTGACAGGAATGTACTGAGATATTCTCGCCATCGTCTCCGCAAAAACCGGCTCCGCGCTGATCTTAGATGCGGCCGCGACTAGGGTGGGCCGTAAAGTTTCAGGAAGGTGAGGCATGATGGCGACAATGCATCTCGCGCGGAGGTGCTCTTTGTTTAGGGTGCCAAATATCTCGAGCGCTTTATCAATTGATGTCTTCGGTATGCGCGGGGCTAGTGAGACTAGCGCTGTTGCTCGCCAGTCTTCGTCAACGAGGAGTTCAATTGCATCAAGCATCGCCGGTATCAAGTGTTGTGGGAAGCGTGACGCGAGTGCCACATATATTCGTGCGCGGCGATGCTCACCCTTGAGTGCGCGGGCTGCGAGAAAGGAGTCGATAATAAGAGATAGCGACAATCGAGGCGCGAGTGCAACCATCGCCTGAGCGTGGAGCTCCTCGTCGTCCATGTCGAATGCGCGAGAAAGTGCCTCTTCGATCAACGGTTCGGATAAATGAGGAGCAAGTCGCGGGAGAGCCGAGACGTAATATTCGTCCGCCATAGACGATGTAAAGTTGAAGGCTTCCCGCGGACTCATAAGGCCGCACTCGACTGCCGCGCAGCACAGTGAGGCTGGTATATTGGTGGCGGCGTTTCGAATTGAAACTAAGCAGAGAGCGCATCTAATCTGGTGCGCAAGACTAACAGGCGAGCCATTGATGCCATCAGCTAATTTCGCAACATTCCAAGCGCGAGCCACGTCGGCCGAAAATCCGCCAAGACCACCTTCGAAGTGTTTCCAAGCCATGAGCCAGCCGCTCTCAACCATCTGCATATAGACGTCCAGCGGCGCGTGAGCATCGTCGAGATGTTGGCCATAGAACTGAAGTAAGTAGGGCGGTACGCTATGAGGTTGCGTAGTTTGCTCATTTACCCGGCAGGCCTCCTTATGTCCCCAAGCGACAAAACCTCTTACGGTTGCGTCAACGGTTGACTTATCAAGATAGTCGGTCCGTAAATAGCTCGCGATTTTAGGATGACTTAGTACGTACCCACTTTCTATGTCGCCTCGGCCAATGACAAAGCGCCGCAATGGTTCAAGGGATCCGCGGGTTGAAGGACCAAGCTTTATGCCGTGAATGTCTTCGCAGAGTTCGGCCAAGTGCTGTCGCTCAAGGGGACCAAGCGCGCACGCGAGTACGGCCAAGATTGCGTCAATCGATTTTTGATCAACATTCAAACCCTGTTCTCGCCAAGTTCGGCGTTCGAGGTCCATCCAACGATCAAAGAATCCTCCAAAGCCAGGTTTGATCGTTTCCAACTGATCCGGCCCAAACGATACGTTTGATGCGTTATTGGTCCAGAGGGATTCGGCGTAATACCTAAGAAGGAGCGGTTCACCTTCCGTGAGGTATTGGAGCTTGGCGACAACTGATGGCTTATTGCTCAAGCTATCTAGGGGGCTTCCCATTCTTTCGAGAATATCAGCAATCCCATCGGCCATTATTGGCTCAATCCCCATCGTCTCGACACGAGCGGTCCGGTCCCAATTCAATCGTTGCAGCCAACCACGCGGCCCATCGTCTCCTTCAAGCAGCCTCGCCGATAGCAGGACCTTTAAGTTAGGCGTAAGACGAGGTGGGAAAATGCTCGCGTCGAATTGGCAGCCAAGTGCCTCATCGATGCCATCGATAACAATCAGAATACGCTTCTCTACCGAGCCTATAAGGTCAATAAGCTCGGCAGCCTGATCAGAAAAATGAGCCGAAGTAGCGCTTCCGGTTGTGTGGAGCGTCTGGCCTAGAATCTCTGCAAGTCTGGAAGCGAGAGCTTCATAAAAAATAGCAGGATGGTTGGTGCCCGCTCGGATGCTGATTGGAACAAATACAACCTCCAATGAGGCCGTAGCGCTTTGTTGTTCCAGCGTCCGATTTTCCTGGAGGGTGGAAATCCAGTGGACAAGCAACGCAGTTTTGCCGCGACCAGCCGGCGCCGTAATGAGCAATCTTGCTGGTCGCTCGGAGTCGGCCAACCAATCACTTAACTGCGCAAGCTCCCCTTCTCGGCCTCCGAACGGTACAGGTCCATTCTCCGATTCGAGATATTCTTGAAGAAATCGCTTGACCTTACCTCTAAATTTCGACGCTGCCGTCGTGTAGCTAATTCTTACGCTAAGGTCGCGTCCGACCGAGAGATGCTCGAGGTCGGTAGCGATCCGACCACAGAGGATGTCCGCCCAAACCGGACCCAAAAACCTCGTAGTGATCGCGCGATGGTTTTGTAGTTTCGAAACTATTTGCTCTGGACCCCAAACTTCATAGTCTATTCCGAGTGCGTGAAAACGTTCTTTCTCGAGATCGATTTGATTTCTGAGGGCGTGGCTCGTGATATTGCGCGATGCTGTAACAAGAATAAACCGGCGTACCGCTTTATCCCACCAATAGGTATGCCAGTTGCTTAAGAACTCCTCTGACCAATCTCCCAGATCATGCGCGCGAACAGTTTGGTAGCACTTGCAGGAGCCTACTTCTATTCCGGTTCCATCTTTGCGCTTCGCGATTATGTCGATCCCATACTGCCGCTGGCCTCCAATGCCGAAAAGATCCGCCCCACTAACGGAAGTCTCGAGTCGGATCAGATTTTCTGTCATCCGCTCGAACCGTTTGGGATGCTCGCTCATCTCGTGAAAGGGAGGAGGGAGCGAACTATCTACTGGCGGCGTTAGCGGGGGGCAGGTCATTCACATACCTTAGATGAATATTTAAAATGCTGCATCATCCCGAAATAACGATTCGTAGAAGCGCAAGGCGCTAAATCCAATCGCCTCTGTTCAAATCCCATCTTCTACGTTTGGCTGACCACGGTCTGCTATGGATATAGGCGAGCCCGTCGCCCTGCATGACAAACTCTCGCCCTGGCAAGTCAGAGGGATCAGTTATCGGCGCAATTGCAAGTTCGACCGTGCGCGGCGGCGCGCTGCGGTTGTCTGCAGCAGATTTAAGTATCGACTCAGCAGATGGCTCATAAATTCCGAATTGATATGGCCACTCGCGAAGATCTCCCGTGAGAATCGGGTCGAGCGAGTCCAGAACCCAAAAATCCTGAAACAGCGTGTCCTTATGGACGGCGTCTTCGGAGACGCCAGAAAGAATGCGTCTTAAGAAAGCGGCAGCGTTGATTGCACCGCAGAGTAAGAAGACATTCTCATAATTTGCGAACGCGATTCGGCCGCTTGGTTGTGCTCGTTCACCTTCGCGGCGCCCTTCGCCGCCATCGCCACCGCCGCCGCTCCTTCGTACTTGCTGCTCGGGTATATACTGCCGTGTATGAACCTGTTGCGTATAAACGTTCTCCACCCCTGGCTGTTGCTTTTGTTGAGCTTGAGCCAGTCGCAGAAACCTAGCGCCACCGACAGCCGCCGCAGAAACGGAGACGGGCTGACGTCCCACTGGTACAGTCTGGGGGCTGGCAAGTGCAATTCGCGAAGTTTGTGTCCCGGGCACCGCCCCAAAGGCGATTGCAAATCCAGTTACAACGGATAGCCCTTGCGTTTCAGTCCCGACGAAATCTGCAACTTGCTCCTTGTAAGCCGAGCGCGCGCGGCGATTGACCGGCCCTTCTAGCGCTTCCCTTGCTGAGAGGCTTCCTTTTGCCTCGACGATCACGACGCTCCCGGGTTCGAAACCATGCCGACCTCCCGGATCGTAAACATAATCCGGTGTCTTCTTCTTTTTCCTGTCCGGGCTGGCGTCGCCGGCAGCTCGCAGTTTCAATTCAGCCGCGTTCGCACGCCAATGAAAGCCGAGCCTTTCCATGACCAAATCAGCGACAGCCGCGCCCACATTGCCTGCAAGCGACGGCCGTTCGTCATCTGGAAGCATGTAGAGTCCATCGCTGAACGAGAATTCTTGTGTTGTCTCATCGACATACACGTCTATCGCGTCTGCGATGCGGGCGCCGTAGCGTGTAAGGCGTTCTCGCTTTTCTAGAGATATGCCTTCGACCTGCGCCTGCATGCCCCGTGTTCGAGTTACGGACAGCACGAATTGCTCCCATCCGAACTCGACTTTCTCGGGTAGCGCGACGCCGCTTATTTCCCTTGCGATCTTTTGGTTTACACGGATCACATTGACGTTCAGGATGAGTTTCCCAGCCGGGGTCCATACCATCTCTCCCTCCAATCGCCCTCGCGCAATGCGTGTATCTCGTATATAGCGCTGCGGCTTGATTGTCACAATCATCGCTAAGTCATCCAGCCTAGGCGCCCATGCCTTGCCTCAGCCCCCGCCCAACAGCTCTAAACAGCGAGAACTAGCTGGGCGGCTTCGATCCCTAGGACAAGTTGGGCTAGCCCCAACGGCGGAAAATTCGGCGAGTATTGCAGAATCTGAACCTGTGCAGCTCGCCTCAAGTCCTGATCGCGCGGACGGAGCCAGCTGGTACCGAAGGCCGCGGCAATCACGCTAGTTAAGTTATCGCCTCAGCAGAGTCAGCTGAGACGGCTCCCACGAGACAGGCCGGATCAACCTGCATGAGAGTCGCCCAGGCAGCTAGATTCTGCGGACGATAAGCCGCATCGCTACGCCATCTGTGAAACACCGAAGCGTCGATAGTCTCATTGACCGATTTGACGTATCCAGGTGGCGACGCAACGTCGAAGCTGCCGGAACCGATCGAACGAAGATGTCGATGTCCGAACGTCGCGAGCTTATACAACCCGCCAGCAAATTGGGAGTATGAGTCCGCGACGGGGTCTCCGAACGAACCCGGATCGATTCGGACGGGATATTTGAAACTGAGGCCTGTAAGGGTCGCCTTTTCTACCAGCCAGGCGAGTGGTATTTGCGCGAGACGATCGTCAATATAGCCACCGCCGATGTTCGCGTGTGCGCCCGCAAACCAACGTTGCTCCACGAGCGGTTCAAATCTGGGTGTTCGAATTTGAGCTCCAGTTTGTAGTGGAGTGAATTTCGTCCAGATCGCCGGCGAAAAGTGGCGTCTATGTTCGTCAATCGCTAATGCCTGATAGGTCCGACGATAAAGATTGCTCAATCTGGTATGATGAAATTGAGAACGCTTGCTGGAAAACCAAAAATTGCCAAATGGAACACCCAACGAGCCTACGGTATCGAATACACCCGTGAATTCTATGTTGATTCTTTGTGAGTAGATAAGCAACCACTGTTCTTCCCGCGATGGCGGGAATATGGGCGGCTCGTCTGTTGCACTTCCGCCTCGCTTGAGGCGACGGCTCAGCTCGCGTTGCTCGAATTGCAATTGATAAATCGGGCGTATTGCTTTGCTGTCGATATACCGTTTGAAGACCTGCTCGACTGAAAGGGGAGCGCCTGGTTGGAGTAAGCCACACTTTGCAATCAAGCCGGTCAAGCTTCGGGCTGTGAACGCTCCCCGACTGAATCCAAATACAAAAACATCGTCGCCAGGCTCATAGTTCTCAATGAGCCAGCGATATGCAGAAATGACATTTGAATCGAGCCCGTAGCCAAACATGCCACCTCGAAGTTTCTCGCCTTTGCGAGATCCAACGCCTGTGTCGTAATAGACAACCTGCCGTGCACCATCGGCGGATTGCTCCGCGCAGAGGGCTCGCAAGCGCCAAACGTTTGTGTTGTCCCGCACGGTGTTCCACGTGCCGTCGAGAAATAACGCGATGCGTTTTGCGCCGGGTCGCATTTCCGGATCTCCTTGGTCGCCGCCGCACTATTCTTGGCAAACAATATAACCGAGCGCGTTCATTTCCGTGCAAGCAGAGAAGAATGACAGTAGCAACCAATACAGCTGCACAAAGTAGGGGTCGGGTGCGCGGCCGGCAGCGATGTCGGCTAGTGCGCGTTCGACGGCCCCGCGGCTCAATGAGGACGTGACGATAAAGACTCGACGAACCACATCCGGGGCACTCCGCGCGCGTTCGAATTCCCTTGCGAGCTCGCCGGAATTTCCGCGCGAGACGCGCGGGATCGATGTCTTCACACCACCATTGACATAATTTTTCTTCCAGCCTCGAATTTTTGCCGCCATCGCTTCTGCAGGCAAGCTCATCCGTTGCAAGTTCTTTATCGCCTGGCTCACCGAAATGTGGAATGGGCCAGCGCCTAGCGACAAGTTGCCATGCTTCGCATGGTAGAATGTGATGCGCGGCGGGCTACTTGTATTATTGAGGCCGATAAAGTCTGCCCACTCGTCGCCCAGATCGTCGCACACGAGCACCTCATCGCCCTCGGCTATCGCCGCTTCAATGGTACCGAATGTCGAGTCCGCATCGAATGTACGTTGCCTACTCTTGAAGGTTCCCTTTTCATCAGTTACTTCCGCAAGCAGGGGATGCGGGCGCAAATAGCGCAGGAAGGACTTTCCGCCATCGGCTAACCCATCATCACGAAACAGAGTTCCGTCGATATATGCGAGGGAGAGAGCGTCAAATAGCAAGATGAATCGGTTCTCGCGGTCGATATAGCGCCGAATTGACATCCGAGCTGGGTCTTGTCCGAGTGCGTATTTGGTGCTTTCTACCTCCACATTCACGGTATGCGGAAGTTGGAGATCGCGCAAAGCGACGCGGGATTTGTTGATTGCAATGGATCCCACCCTGACGTCTCCGGCACCAGTATGGATATCCATGATGTGCCCGTCGCCACTGATCTTGAGCACAGTATCAAGCTCTGCGAGCACCAAGTCACTTTCAGCTTTGGTCAGCGTAATAATTCGATCGCCGTTTTTACGCACAAGCCTTATCTCGCGGCTTTCATGCAATTCGTCAGTTAAGCTGGATACGTCTACGGCGAAAGTTGTTGGGCGTGCAGAGATGCTAGCCAAATCAATGGCACGAGCGAATGTACGGATGAAGGGCGCGGGCGGCTTCCCCCCATCGACCAGTTCGTTGATTACGCCCTTGGCGTAGTTGACCAAGGTAAGGTGATCGACGCGGTCCGAACGCTGAGCGATTCTCCCAGTGCTGGGAGTAGTCGAATAATGTTCTGCCCCCGACTGGACTGCGTAAGCTTGCGGTACATAACGATTTGCCCCCGCGGGACCAACGACCTCCCGCAGGTCATTGGCCTCGAACATCTTGTTTCGCATCGCGTGTTTCGACACTGACATGTTACGCAGGCGAATTTTTTGAAAAACGGCGTTCTTGTTTGGCGATCGCAATATCGATGCGTTCCGTGGGCACGCGGCCAAGATATCGCGTCACAAAGCCGGCG
Source organism: Bradyrhizobium sp. AUGA SZCCT0431 (assembly GCF_018131065.1). Taxonomy (NCBI): domain Bacteria; kingdom Pseudomonadati; phylum Pseudomonadota; class Alphaproteobacteria; order Hyphomicrobiales; family Nitrobacteraceae; genus Bradyrhizobium; species Bradyrhizobium sp. AUGA SZCCT0431. The sequence goes on from NZ_JAFCLR010000024.1 coordinate 11,392, forward strand.
GGCATGTCGAGCTTCGACCTAAAGACTGCAATGTAGTCACGATGTTCGACCAAAAGCAGAAATCCACAGATCCGCTCGCGGACAGCGGCTTCTTCTAACAGAAACGCGGGCGAGCGAGCGTAGAGAAACGAGATTGCCGACCAAACAGTGTCGCCTTCTCGCTCACGTCGGTGGTGAAAAAGATTCTGAGATGCAGATGGTTGGGCTGAGCGGATGTGACGGAAAAGCTCATCCACGGCGGCATTGCTTAGTGCACGTTTCAGTCTATGAAAGTTGGCGGTTTTGCCAACGCGCAGATTGTTAATCAAACGCCATTCCTCCCGTGGCCGATTCTGACCCTCTGGCAGAGACTGTCGGATAGCATCTTAAGCCTTAGAAAACCGGGTAGAGTATTGTCGTTCAATGTAAGGTAGAATATATGCGTTCTACGCCGAGCTCTCGGCGAGCTCAATAGTCCTCAATGCCGGGTGAATGCCCCTATTGGCCGTTTACGCGCTTCTGGTCTTCGTTAGAATAGCCCGGATCTATGATCGCGAAATTCGTCTCGGGTCATTTGGTGCATACCCCAGGGTAGCCGTGCTCAGGGAACGTCAAAAGTCGGAATGAAGCCTCGGGATCGGTTGTTATCATAAAGGCGGAGCGCAAGATCCGACTTAGGCATCCACACGCGCCCGACCTCGACCGCGAGCGAGGCCGGAAGCGCTGGAAATACATGCAGTAGCGTTTCCTCGCCATGGCGAGCTTTGACGCGGTCGTAGAGATGTCGGAGGTCTCGGCGAAATGCTGCTTGGTCATCCGCCCGACGAAGAATGTCGTTGTGCGGCTGATCGGCGCAAAACGACCAGATTGCGACATCGGCTCCCAGCACAGCCTGCAACCTCGAATCAGTCACAGTCGCGCTGAACCCAAGTTTCAGGGCGACCGGGCCGGACAATTTGACATCGGGCTCTGTGATTCGAAAGACAATGGGCGGCCCATCGGAGGCCCAACGCCAGCTTGCCGGCTCGCGATGGCGCTGGTGAACGGTGGCAGGGACGATGTCGCCGAGCAATCTGCCGAGCTCAATAAGCAGGGGCTGTGGCGCGAGTGCAAAAACGCTGAGATGCCTGATCTCCTGGCGCTCAACGCGGCCTCGTACCTTGGCCTCGAACTGTCGTCTCAGATTCTCGCGCTGAGTACTCCAATAAGCCGGCTCGTCATCGCGAAAGGCGCACCCCACCATCTCGAGGTCCAGGGTCTGGTTGCTGGCAGGATGACGCTCAGGCGGCATCGCGGAAAAGATCGCCTGCGTCGATACGAGCGCCTCGTTGTCGCAGATGGTGGCGCCGAACCTGATGACGTGAGATGCGCGGTCAGCGTCGATGCCGGCGACGACCGCGATCCGAGCTTCATGCTCGGCCTTCATGGCCAGAAGAACGGGTTCGGGATGATCGGCAACGGCATCGAGATCGATGAGCTTATGGTGTCGCGCGCACATCAGCATGAGGTTCTCGAGGTTGCGGGCAAGGTGGGGAGATCGGATAGGATCGCCACGTGGGCCGCCCTCGACGTCCGCGACGATGTGCGCGATGAAGCCGAATATCCCATCCTGGCGGCCGGCGACGAGGTCGCCAACCAGATCGGCGTTGCATCCTCGGTATTGGCAGCGGCCCGCCGTGCGGGCCCACAGGGCCGATTGGATTTTCTGCGGGATACTGCTTTTAGACACCGGCGCCTCCCGCCTCAACGTGGCGGCCGCTCGCCGTCCATCGGCCCGTGGCGCGCCAACCTTCGTAAGCCGCGAGCCATTCGATTATCCAGGGCACGGTCGTATGCGCCAGACTGTCAAAGGGCGACCAGTCATCGGCATCGGGGTCGAGCATGCACAGCCTCACGTCACCATCCGAGGTGTAGTAGACGTGGGGAAGGGTTCCCAATGGATCGCCCGGCCGCCGCCTCAGCGGCGGCGACAGGACCCGTACCCGCGGCTGAAGGATGCGTACATCGAGCTGCTCGATGATGAGAGGCGCGCGATAGGTGATGTCCACCGCGAACGTCTGAAGGAGGGGCCGGACGGGCCCCTGCCAGGATGCGGTCGGACCGTCTCGGGCGGTTAGCCTGAACTCTGACCACACGGAGGCCATGTCCGCGATCTGGGCGTCGATGGTCATCACCACCTTCAGCGCCGCTCGCCCATGTTGGTGTGTGCACGGGCGGTGACCGGCGCCAAGCCCGTTGCCGTGCTGATGATCGCCGGCGCGGCCGGCGTGAACAGGCCACCCGAGCGCGTATAGCCGTGCTGCCTCCCCTGAACTTGACGCCCAATCCTTTGGTTGAATGCCTTGATCGAATGCGTGACGACGCGTTCGCCAAACTGCTCGCGCAGCCACTCCTGAAGATCTTCGAGTTGCACATTGCCGTTGCGGGCCGCCTCAAGGCCGTTTGCGAGCTGATGCAGTCTCCGGGAATAGGCGGTTTGCTGCACCTGCGACTCGGGCCAGCGGTCGGTGAACCGCTCCGCCGGAAACTCGGGGTTGGGAACCGACAACAACCGTCCTTGCTTTGCCGCAGCGTCAATCGCTCGAGCGGTCCAACGCGCTTGCCGGATCACCATGTCGGCCAGACCCAGGCCCGGATTGCTGGCATGACCGGCATGGCAGGACAGTACCACTGACGGCGGAATGCGGCGCGTTTCGTTGGCATAGGCGATGTTCCGATGCCGCTTGATGAGTTGCAGCGCCACCGTGGTGACACTCTTGATGATGAGCGGCGTTTGCGGCGGTACTTGTTCAACGTCTGCGGCTGCGAAGGCGATGCCGGCCTGCTCATAGAGCCGCTGGTTCAAGGCGAGCGCGAACCGCTCCTCGGTGGGTGTCCGGGCGCAATACCATTTGGCAAAGCCGTACGAGTTCATCGGCACATAGCGAGGCGGGTCGCCGGAAGCGCCCTTCTTCGCATGTGGGATGTCGCCCTCTTTCTCCTTCGGAGCCCGGCGCCGCGACGGAGTGACGTCGAGGTGCATGCCGTCGGCGTAGTAGAGCGTGATGCACCTCGTCTGGCGCACGATCCGGCTCACGGGGTAGCCTTCTAGCGCCGCTTCAAGATCATCGAGCAATGCCTCTGGACCGAAATCGGGCCCATCGATCTCGGCGACGAAGTCGAGATCGTATTCGTCGTCCGTGCCGCGCGTCGACGTGGTGGCATCGATCGCCATCGAACCCTGTGGGTAGAAGCAGGCGACCCGTTCTTCGAGCGGGCTTCCCGGCCGCTCGATGTAGCGCCGAACGGCTTCGTAGCGGTCGATCGCCTTGGTATGCAGTCCTGGTGGAAGTTGGATGTTGACGGCAATCTCCGCAAGCACTGCGTCAAGCGGATCGGCGAACGGGTCGCGGGGCTGATTGCCGGGGCGCGAAGGCTGAGACTTTGTCATCGATGATAGTCCTCTCGTCATCAACGGGATGCGCGGACAGGCTGCCTGAAGGCGGCGGCCCGTAGCGTTACCCTTTCGGCGGAAAGGGGTCGTTGCCGTAGGAGTTAGCGTCCCGGATACGACCGTCAGGGCGGTGGATGACGACTTCACCGTGCTCGCGCAGTGCGGTGTTGCGCGCCGCCTCCGTCGCTTCGGCTTGGGTGTGATGGGTGGATCCCGCGCGCGCGGCACCTTCGCGGCGCGTTGCCCATCCGGATTCGTGCGGCACAACATGGATACGCTTCGACATTTTAGTGTTCCTTCGACTCGCCGCGGGCCTAATGCCCGCCGGCCATTTCGTATGTGTGTGACCGTGCATATGGATATAATAGCTATTTTTTCCATAGTCAATAGCTATAACATAGCTAAAAAGTGTTGACACCCTCTCTCCGAAACGGTATCAATCCCTTATTCCCACTGGTGATTCCCATGATTGAAAAGCGAACGATGACGCTAAATCTCAGCGCCCACGAAATGGACGTGGTCGAGCGGCTGGCTGACGAAAAAGGACTGTCGAAGACAGCCTTGGTGCGCCAAGCCCTGCGTCTCTATCAGTCGATTTCGAGCCGCCTGGACAATGGAGAGAAGGTGTTCGTCGAACACCCAACCACCAAGGAAAAGGCTGAGCTCATGGTCTTGAGCTGAGCGATGAGCGGCGCTCTCGGAGCCTATCCGCTCAAAGACCGACGTACCGGCAAAGAAGTCGACGCGATCCTTTGGCAGTCGATAGAACAACGGCACGTCGATGACGTTATCAAAAAATGGAAACCAATCTTCGATGCCCGGTTGACCGAGCTTCGCAGTCGGGGCGCGGTGACGGCGGAGATTGCGGCCGAGCACAATCTCCAAGATGCTTGCTGGCAGTGGGCAGAGAAGGTTGAAGAGCGGAAGGGAGAATTGGCTTGGGCCTCATTCGCGGTTGAGGCCGAAGGTGTTACCCAGGGACTCATGTTCACACGCGTGGGGACGGACGTGCGCGCGCGAGAGGCATCTCAGCGAAATCAATATATCGTCGAAATCGACCTGCTTGCGATCGCTCCATGGAATCGGTTTCGGCTCGTGCCTACTCCGCAATTCAAGGGGATCGGTCGTCTGCTTCTGGCGACGGCCATAAGCCTAAGTTTTAGCGAAGAGTTCGCGGGCCGGATAGGACTGCACGCACTTCCACAAGCGGACACTTGGTACAGGGACGTCTGCGGAATGACTGATCTTGGGGTCGATAACACGAGAATGAGGTACTTCGAGATGACCGAGGCGCAAGCCCGCGCGTTTATTCAATAAGCAGCAGAAAGGAGCGACAAATGGAAATGCTAATCTCTCCGGACTGGCTCCGGCGCAAAGTTGAATCGGATCCGGACGTGGACACTGATGCGGGCCCGTCCATCAAGCTGTTGGAAGCGATCGGCATGTTTCTTCCTGCCGAACTGATCCCGGTCGAAGAGAATAAGGTTGTTCGCGTCGTGGAGGCATTTGGCGTACTCGCACGTCAGCTACGCCGTCAGAAGCAATGGACAATCGAAGAATTAGCCAAGAGGGCTCGGGTCGATGCCGAGGATTTGCGTCAGATCGAGCGCGATCCCCATTACAGACCGCGTCCTCGCGTCGTTCATCAACTCTCCGCGGTATACGGAGTGCCGGAACGGCCTTTGATGAAATTGTCGGGTGCAACCATAACCACGGATCATGATTTCGAAGAAAAGGCCATGCGCTTTGCCGCGAAATCCGACGATATGTCCAAGCTCAGCCGAGAAGAGCAGCAAGCCTTAAACGAATACGTAAAGTATCTTATCGAAAAGGCGACTTGATCTATGATCAACGAGGGGATTGGCGAGTACGAAGCGGACGATATCCGTAAGATCGTAACGCGGATCCTCCAGGACCTGGGCAATCCTGAGCCCCCTCTCAGCCTTGCCCACGTTCGCGCTCTTCTCGATCTCAACATCGGCTACTACAGCACGGCTAACACCACCCTGCTTCAAGACGTTGCTGCACGCATGAAGGTGGCAGGTAAGCAAGTCCTGCAGCGGCCGATGCTATTGGTCGAAGCGGTCACGAAAGCTAAACTCTCGGCGCTGTGGGTGCCCGACACGAAACGGATCCTTATTGACGAGGCCGTCCCCAAACCGAAACATCGCTGGATCGAAGGGCACGAAGTCGGTCACAGCGTCATTCCATGGCACCGGGAGTTCCTGTTCGGCGACAACGAGTATACGCTCGACCCTGTCTGCCACGCGATTGTCGAAGCCGAAGCAAACTATACTGCCTCGCAGCTGCTGTTCCTCCAGCAACGCTTCTCGCAGGAAGCTCGCGATGGGTCGCTAGAATTCAAAGCGATCAACGCAATTTCAAAGCGCTTTGGCAACACTCTGACGACCACATTCTGGCGCATGGTCGAAGATCGCGATCCCGATTCGCCGGTATTCGGAATGGTGACAGCTCACCCGCACTACCCGGAAATCGGTACAGGAGAGGACGGCAAGTCCATCCGGTATTTTATCCGTTCCCGCGCATTTCGCGAGCGGTTCGGAGGAGTTGTTCCTGAAGCTGCCTACGCGTTGATTCAGCGGAATGCGACGCGTAGGAAGAGGGGACCCGTTTTCGACGCGACCGATGTGCTGCCAAACTCAAATGGTGAGCAATGCGAATTCCGGCTTGAGAGCTTTTGCAACACGCACGCCTTGCTAACATTCGGCGTGTTCGTCAGGATAAAACCAAGCATGGTTATTCAATTTTAGCAAAGCGTTGCTGCCGTATCGCCAGCAGGCCGCCGACGTAGTCAGCCCGCACACACGGTCAGACAGGTGGTCGCGCTGGTCGAATCCCTTCACCCGAGGCCGTGGGGGGTATGGTATGAAGTGGCTCTGGTCTACGGCAATCCTCGTTGCAGGCATTTCACCGTCGTTGGCGGCTTCCGAGCCGCTACCCGAGATGCTGGACGAAATCATTGCCAAATATCGATCGGCATCGGGAGAGATTTGATTGGACCCGCCTTAGGCTGGATCTCGCTGCCCGCACGCGAGCTTCGGTCGAAAGCCGTACCGTCGTGAGCAGCGCGGGCCCCGCGGATCGTCCGTTGGCACCCAGGGTCAGCCTGGCGCCGGTGGTGCCTCTGTCGTTCGACACGCGTCCGCATGGCGTCCTGCTGCTCCGCGATGCTTATTCGAACCAGACCTTCATTTCAGAGCAAGACAAGCTCAGCGACAACGGCGCCTCCCTGACTTACACGGGAAACGAAATCGCAAAGACTCATGTCATTGCGGGGAAGGGAGCCCTGTTGTACGCGATGGATCAATGGTTGGCGCCGACCACTATCGATCCCAACGTGATACGATTGGCCCATTACAGCTTGGTGCCGGGCCTCGAGTGGGACATCAAGTCCCAGAAGAGGATCGACAATTTCGGTGGCTCCGTCTCCGCAATGTTCGGAAGCGAGTTCCTGGTCCGGACTCCGTGGTTCGATGCTTCGGAGCTACACCACCGACGTTTCCTCCGGAAAGGCGCAAGTGTACGGCAGCGAACTGACGTGGCAGCCCGTTCTGCTCAACAAATAGCAACGACCAGGCGACTCAACCGCCAACTGGACATGTGGATGCAGTTCGTCCCCACGCTCAACGCTAATTTCTCCCATGTGGGTGTCAGTGGAGATTTCGCCAATCTGGTGCAAGATCGAGATTACTTGTGGCCGGCACCGAACTAAGCGGGAGACTCTTTTTTCAAAGCGGACCCTTGGCACCCTACAGCCTCTTCGCGAAGTACTATTTCCTCTACGACACCCTCCATCGTGGCGCGCAGAACATCGATTATACGCAGGTCGGCGGTTCGGCGAAATTGCTGAAATGGCAGAATCCGGAACGAGAAACGGAGACGGCTGATCTTTCGCTGACGGTTCGGTACACCAAGGGTACGTCGCTTCGGACTCTCGAGAGGAACGATGAAGTCTATGCCGGACTGACGTTGAAGCTGGGTAGTCTTCCCACAGCGCCGGAAGTAAAAGCGGGCAACTGAGATCGACATCGTCGGTAGGAGAAATGATTCGGTGAAGTAGTGAAGGATGCACTCGCATCAATGATTCGTATCATGAGATGGTTGCCTGCATCGATGACCGCGCGTATACGCGGTTCCCCTGTCGTGTTTTGAGCGAATCGGCCTCGACATGAAATCTAGACACTGGAATACGGTCAGCGACTCGCATCTACTGTCGGTCGAATTGACGACGGACGATCCCGAGTTGCTCGACGACTTGGTCACTTTCGTACCGAGGGGCGATGGCGTCCCGTTCGTGGAATTCGCGTACGACCTCCGTGGACTCGAGAGAACGAAGCTTCGGTGCGCCCATTGTCACCAGCGGCACCTTGCAGGGGTGGTCGTGAACAAGACGGGCCAGCGCTTTCTCGTGGGCCATGTCTGCGGAGCCCACATCTATGGCACGAACTTCGCATTCTTGAAGAAGGACTACGACGCGGCCGTTATTCGGCAGGATATTCTGAGGCGGATGGCGAGCATCCGTGGCGTCTTGTCTCCGTTTCTCGATTGGTTGGAAGTGTTCTCGGCGTCGGGAGTGTTCGAGCGATACGACAGGTTCAAGCAGCAATTCGGCCGCAATATGCCGTGGCTGCGAGATCAGCTTAAGTGGCACACGAACAACGCGGGCGGTCAGATTGGGGAAATTGCGCTTCCCGCGACGCTGTTCGACGGTTTCACCGATCCTCACCTCGGATTCAAAAATTTGGCGGCGGAAGTTTCCAAGAACGCGCTTCTCGCGATCGGGAAGATAGAGATCGAGAAGGATACCGCGGTGGTGATCGAGCGTTTGCAGTCCTTACTTGCGAAAGTCGAACCAGCAGTCGATCAACTCCGGGAACTTGAAGATTTCTTCCAGCCGGTGCTGCTTTCGTCGATTTGCGAGTGGGGCACCCGCAAGGACGCGAAGGGTCGCTACGAGCCCGGTTTGATGAGCATTGCGCGGCATGAAGGCAAGCAAACCGCGATCGTCAGAATGCCCGGAGGGTATTCGTTGCCGGATATTTCGGCCTTGATTGCGTTTCGGGCGGCGATCTCAGGCCTCTCGCAAAGACGAGATAGGTAGACTCGCTAGGAGGCGGTATGATGAGAGCTCTGTATCTGACGGTGATGGAGCGCCCGGAAACATTCAATCTGGTGCCGCAGCAGCTTTACGCGATTATCTCCGCACGGAGCAGCAATTGCTTTAAACTGGCGTAAATCATGGGTTCAGCCAAGGCGAAGAGAAAACAGCGAGAACAGGATCACCTGCTTTCGAAGCCGATCCCGCTGGCTCGCTTCGATCTGTATGCTCTGGGAACGCGCAAGTCGATAGCCCGGGTATTGTGCGAAGAGCTTTCCTGGTGGTCCGATGCCAATGAGCGGATCGTCGGCCTGGTATTTCGAGATACACAGGATAACGACTACGGCTGGCAGATTCTGGCGCGCGACAGAGTAGGGCGGTTCCGTTCGGTCAAACTCGAGCACAGCCTTCGCAGCCAAGAATACGCTACCGTCGGACTTCGCGATACAATCGCCGTGACGCTGAAAGACGACGATATCGACGAACTGGGCGATCAAGGTGACGAACCCAATGAGCCGGTCGACTTATTGAGGATCCCCATCGATGCAGACCCGGCAAAACGGCATCCTTACTTCGTGGAGCTTGCAGATCGTCCCGGCCGCGCACCGGCGCGTGCCGTGGCAAAGGAAATCGGTCCGTGGCTCGCTCCATCCGACCCGCATTTCGTTCAGGAATTCCAGTTCAAGCAATTCGATCAGCGGCTTTGGGAGCTATACCTCTGGGCCGCCTTCCGCGAACTCGGATTCGACGTCACTCAACTGGAGAGCCCTGACTTCAAGTGTCTTGCGCCGGGAATCGAGTTTACGGTCGAGGCGACGACCGTGGCTCCCTCCGAGACCGGTCCGCTCGCCGTCCATCCCGACCCGCAGACGCCTGAGGAGATGGAAGCGTTTCTCACCGGTTACATGCCTATAAAATTTGGCTCCGTCTTGATGAGCAAGCTGAACAAGACGGATGCTCAAGGCCGCCACTATTGGGAGCGGGAAGAGACCAAAGACAAGCCGTTCGTGCTTGCCCTTGCGGATTTTCACAAGCGGGCGGAGCAGGACCGGCCAGGCTCGATGACGTTCAGCCACGCCGCTCTTTGGCCCTATCTGTACGGGCATAGAGTGGAATGGGAATTGGTTGATGGCCAATTGAAGACGCAGGCTATCAGGAACGGAACGCATACGTTCGGCATGAAGACTATTCCTTCCGGCTTCTTCGATCAGCCTGGGGCGGAGAATGTTTCCGCGGTTCTCTTTTCGAACGCCGGTACCATCGCGAAGTTCGATCGAATTGGCGTCGTTGCGGGTTTTGGCGCAGCTGCACATAGGTACTACCGCATGGGCTTCAAATATGATCCTGATCCGAATGCCGTGCGAGGCAAGCCTTTCCACGTCGATGTCGCCTCGCCGGAGTACTCGGAGGGGTGGTCGGATGAACTGCAGATATTCCACAATCCGAACGCCAAGATCCCCCTCGACCACGCCTGGCTCAGCGGACTCGCGCAATTCTACTTCAAGGACGACGAGGAGTTTTCGCTCATTCCGGACCATCACGTGTGGTCGTCGCTGACGATGCTGGTAAGGCTTATCGGAGAGAAAGCCGACGACGACCAAGAGGGCTTCGAAGACAAGTCGATCATCTCGTGAGTCCTGCCGACAAGTCTCGATCCGGGTTCCTCCCGGCGACTGCTCGACCATTTTGGGGTCAACGCGGGATCCGACGAACTTTTCGTTTTTTCGTAGTGATTCCTACCACATACAACGTTTGCTCACGGTTGTGGGCCGTGCAAATATCGCGCGGTGGCGCTAGGGCGGCGCCGGAGGCTGGAAATCACGGTTCGGGGCATGGGGCGGCGGCGGGGCAAATCTTCTCAGGATGGCACGATCTTTTTGGTCGTTTTCGTTGCTTTGGTCGCTGCGGTCGGGGCGGTCTATCGGTTTATTGTCTACCATGCCCAGGCGATTGCCGCCTTCGCCCTTGTTTGCTCTGGCATTCTTCTCCTTGCCTATGTCGTTTCAAGGTTCAGATCCGGAAAGGCAGGACTCCCCCAGAGGACGCCGGAACCGCGACTTGTCGCCAGCGCGGGGAGAGCCTCCGACCGCCCGTCGCGTGCCAGCGACAAGCCTGCCGTCTGGATACCCGCATCCGAACGAGTGAAAGTCGGAAGCACCGAAATCGGGGGCGGGCTTTTTTATTTCGGCGCCTGGATACCTCTTGATGGCGCCGGCACGGACCAGTACGCGATCAATCCAACTCTTCCGGCGTCCAGCAGGACTGCGGATGTCGAAGGCCAGACAATGTCGTATTGGCCGTCGTATGCAAGAATGTCTCCAGATGCACGCCGTGCCTTTCTCGATTGGATGGCCGGCGGAAGGCGGCATCCGGCCTACGGCATCGGTCATGTCTTCATGTTCTTTTATGGACTTGAGCATCGCGTATTCGTCGAACGAGGCGACGATGCGTCGTTGCTCATCCGGGAAGTCGAGAGACTGCTTGCCGTCTACGGCTCCAACAATTCGTTCCGAACGTACGCGACCAATTTCCTGGCCCTAGCAACGATCGCTAGTGGAATGCGTCCTGAACTTCCGGCGCTGTCTCCGGAGCGAGCTGCAGGCCCGGAAATGGACGTCGCCACGCAAGTTCATCTTGGCGAACGGCTTGCCCAATCGCCAGCGTTGTCCGCCGAGGATGCGTTGCGATGGGTCCTTGCGACGCCGGACACGTACCTTCGCACTCCCGCAGTTCGTTGCTTCAACGAATTCGTCGAGCTTTGGGGATTGCGGTTCGAGCAACGATTTGTCGGAGGGCTCGTCATTCGTCCGACGGCAGGCATTTCGTTGCGATACCGGGCCGCGAGCGCAGCATTCGAGGTAGAGGTCCGCGGCCCGCACGAAAGGCACGGAGACATCAGCACGGTAACGGAAGTGCTGGCGGACCTGCGCACGATGATCGCCGATTGCACCGATGAACTGGATGCATTCAGCCGTTTGGTCGGCCGCAAGCCATCCGCGCGGAACTCGATGGCGGCGGCCGCTCTACTCCCCGCCGACATGCAGCGTTCGACGACTTCTGGTCCCATCGCCGATTTTCGGGAGCGCGTCGAGACGGTTATGGGCAGCCAGGGCCGCGGAAGCAGCACTGCTCAAGTGTTCTTTGAGATGGCGGGCATCGACATTCCCGCCGACGGCAAGATCCCTGCAACGTCGGCCGACGAACTCGGGCGGGCGCTAGACACCATAGGGGTGGCCATCGAACCGGACCGCCGATACGGCAGCACCGTTCCCCGCGCAGATGAGCAGGTATTCGTATTCAAGGCTCCAAACGGAGGTCCGGTCGATCCGACGCGATCTCCGTTTCGCGCAATGAGGGCGCAGGTCGAAGTCGCGGTTCTTGCCGCTGCGGCCGACGGAGATGCTTCTTACGAAGAACTTCAGCGCGCAATTGCGCGAATTCGCGACGATACTGATCTTTCTGGAGTGGAACAGGCGAGACTGATCGCATTCGCCGTGACGACTTTCAATAGTCCGCCGAAGCAGGCGCGCGTGATGCGCAAGCTCGCTGAAACCAGTCAGAGCGAACGCCAGGCGATCGCAGATGCCGCCGTCTCGGTGATAGGAGGCAATCCGAATGTCGATGCAAGCGAGGTCAAATTCCTGGAGCGACTTCACAAATCTCTCGGCCTGCCAAAGGAGAATGTCTACGCGAGCCTCCACCGGGTCACCGCTGCGAAGTCGGACGAGCCCGTCTCCATCAGCGAAGAAATGCGGATCCCGGGCATACCCATACCAAAGAGCGAACCGTCAAAGGCGCCGCCATCCTCCGCAAGTCGCATCAACATCAATGCTGCACGATTGGAACGGACCCGTCGGGAAACCGAGGAAGTATCGGTATTGCTTTCCGGCATTTTTGCCGAGGAGACGGTCGCGGTTCCGCCGGCGGCTACGTCCCAACAGGTCGCCGCATTCGAAGGACTAGACGGGCCGCATACCGAACTGGTGGAGTTGCTGGAATTGCGCGGGTCGATGACGCGGTCGGAGTTCGAGCGGCACGCAAAAGAGATACGATTGCTGCCGGACGGCGCCATCGAGCGTATCAATGATTGGTCGTTCGACCATTTCGACGAACCGCTGATCGAAGACGGCGACGAAGTGGTCGTTAGCCCGCATCTGCGCGGACGGATCGCCGAGATGAAAGAGAAAGCTGCATGACCAAGTCGGCCAAGACCATCCGACCCCGGGAACGGGACACCATCATCCAGGCATTGTCGGCCGGCGTCGTTCCGCGCGTGGGATTGGCGCATATCCAGGTCGGACGCGCCGGGGAAATCGCGGCAATGCTACGCGACATCGACCGGATCGCAGATGCAGGGGCGGCGGTGAGGTTCGTCATAGGAGAGTACGGCGCTGGCAAGACGTTCTTCGCGAGCATCGTCCGGCTCATCGCTCTCGAACGCAAGTGCGTGACAATGCATGCCGACCTTTCGCCGAACAGGCGGATACATGCGAGCGGCGGCCAGGCGCGGGCGCTCTACGCCGAAGCCGTGAACAATATGGCCACGCGGAACAAACCCGAAGGCGGCGCGCTGCAGAGCGTAATCGAGCGGCTAGTGACCGACGCTGCGAAGGAGGCCGGGGAGAAAGGAATGCCCGTAGAGAGCCTGATCGATCAGAAGCTCGCCCCGATTACTCAATTCGTCGGGGGGTACGACTTTGCCACGGTCTTGAAGGCGTATTGGCGGGGCAGCGAGGAATCCAATGATGCCTTAAAGGAAGCCGCGGTACGTTGGATGCGCGGGGAATACTCGACCAAAACGGACGCCAGAAAGGATCTTGGCGTGAGGACGATCGTCGACGATGACAACGTTTACGATTGTCTCAAGTCGTTGGCCTGCCTGGTTCGGGTTGCGGGATATTCGGGCCTCCTGGTGATGTTCGACGAGATGGCCAACATCTACAAGCTTCAGAATTCCCAAGCTCGAAAACAGAATTACGAACAACTCCTCGATATCGTGAACGATTCACTCCAGGGGACCACGTCCGGGCTCGGGTTCATCATGTGCGGCACACCCGAGTTCCTGTTGGATACCCGTCGCGGGCTTTTCAGTTACGAGGCGCTCCAGTCCAGGCTCGCGGAAAATACATTCGCGAAAGATGGACTCGTCGATCTATCGGGGCCCGTCATTCGGCTCCAAAGCCTTACGCCGGAGGACCTACTCGTGCTGCTCGGCAATATCAGGATGGTATTTGCGAGCGGCGATCCATCCAAATTTCTCGTTCCCGATGAGGCGCTCACCGCCTTCATGGAGCACTGCGACAGCAAGATCGGAGAGGCGTATTTTCGTACTCCGAGATCCACGGTGAAGGCATTCGTCCACATGCTGTCGGTGCTCGAGCAGAATCCAGGCACCCGTTGGCATGACCTCCTCGATCGAATTCCGATCGCACCGGATGCTCCGGACCAAGCGGCTCCCGAAGAGAACGGAGACGGCGATGAACTCACCAGCCTCCGACTCAACTCTTGAACGCGCGTATGAAAGACTTCATCCGACGATCCGCCGCTGGATCAGGGATCAAGGTTGGGACGAACTGCGGGAAATCCAGGCACGCACCGTCATCTCGGTGTTGGACGGCGATCGCGACATCCTGATTGCAGCGACGACTGCAGCGGGAAAAACGGAAGCGGCGTTTCTACCGATCCTCACCAGCGTAGCGGACAGGAAAGAGCCTGGCTTTTCGGTTCTTTACGTAAGTCCGTTGAAAGCCCTGATCAACGATCAGTTCAAGCGATTGGACGACCTGTGCGAGAATATGGCCATTCCGGTCGTGAAATGGCATGGGGACGCCCCGCAGTCCGAAAAGAAGAAGGCGCTGTCCAAACCGCAGGGCGTGGCGCTCATTACGCCCGAGTCGATAGAGGCCATGTTCACGCGACGCCCGGCCGACGCGAAGCGTCTCCTGTCGGGAGCAGCTTTCATCGTGATAGACGAAGTCCATTCCTTTCTGCAGGGGCCGCGGGGCCTTCACGTTGCCAGTCTCCTTCGCCGGATCGACGCGATGTCGCAACGACCGGCCAGACGTATCGGCCTGTCGGCAACCATCGGCGACCTTCCGCAAGCCGCCGCATGGCTGCGTCCTGCGACGCCTGAAGCCGTTGAAATTCTGGAGGCGAGATCCGACGCTCCCGAACTGCGGCTCCAGGTCAGGGGTTACGTGGAGCCTCCGGAATTGGACGATCCAGATCATGCTGAAGGAGCAGCAGGGGCCGAGGAGGCGCCCAGAAAGATAGCTCTCGACGGTATTGCGGATCACCTCTTTGAGACGCTTCGCGGGACAAACAATCTGGTCTTTGGAGGTTCACGTCGGACCGTCGAATCTGCTGCGGATCGGCTCAGGAGGCGGTGCGAAAAGGCCAGCGTACCGAATGAGTTCTTTCCTCATCACGGTAGCCTTTCGAAGTCGCTGAGGGAGGAACTCGAGGATCGCTTGAAGGACGGGAAACTGCCCACGACGGCCATTTGCACGTCGACCTTGGAACTCGGGGTCGACATCGGCTCTGTGAAATCCGTTGCCCAGATCGGAGCGCCAAGATCGCTATCCTCGTTGAAGCAACGCTTGGGGAGAACGGGTCGACGAAGAGGCACGCCTTCGGTTCTTCGGGTGTACCTTCGCGAACCAAATATTGATCGCAAGTCCGGAATTCTGGACCGGTTACGGCCAAATACGATCCGCTCGGTAGCGGTCGTGCGGCTGCTCCTCGAAAGATTCGTCGAACCGGCCAGCCAGAGTCCCGAGGTCGCATCGACGCTGATCCATCAAATACTGTCCGTCATCGCCGAGCGTGGGGGAATAAGAGTTCGACCTTTGTACGATTTGTTGTGCGGTCCGGGTCCGTTCTCCTCGATTTCGACGGCGGAATTCGCGGACCTCCTGCGGAACCTTGCGTCCCAGACAGTTCAGTTTATCGAACAGTCGCCAGACGGGATACTCATGTTGGCGGAAAAAGGCGAACTGATCGTCCAGTCGCGCAACTTCTTCGCCGTTTTCGAGTCGGCCGATGAATGGAGATTGACCGTCGGCGGTCGAACGCTGGGTACGCTGCCAATCTCGTTCCCGGTCCACAAGGACAGCCTGGTGGTCTTCGCGGGCCAACGCTGGATAGTGCAGGACCTCGACGAAAAGACTAATACGTTGTTCGTGGCGCCACATCCCGGCGGTGTAGTGCCTCGGTTCGAGAGGGCCGATGGCGAGCGCCTGCATGACCGGTTGGCGCTCGAAATGCGGAAGGTCTATCTGTCTTCGGACGAGCCTCAATACCTCGACGACAAGGCGAAGGAGCTGTTGGCTGAGGGACGGGAGACCTTCCGCACTCTCGGCCTCGAAACCGTGAGGGTAGTACAGGAAGAAAAAGATATGCATGTTTTTCTTTGGCGCGGATCGCAGGCCACTGCGGTTTTCGGCGCCGCCGCCGCGATGGCGGGACTTCCGGGCGCCGTCCATGATCTCGGGCTCACACTCGCGAAGACCAATGCGACGGAAGCTTTACCCAGATTACGAGGGTTGGCGGCGGAAAATGCTATAGATACCGCAAAGATCGCCGCGTTCGTGGAGAACATAGCAGCGGGCAAATTCAGAGAACAGGTTCCGCAAGGCCTCGCCAGATCGCTATGGGCCAGACAAAATGCCGGAGAAATAAGCGAAGTATCCGCGATGGCGCGAAGCTTATAGCGGTGTCTCCACAGGACAAAGGCGGCGTCGAGGGCGCTGAAATACAGGGAAGCACATGCAACGGTTCGGAGCGGAACTTAACCTCAGTGCCGGCGACTTGGTGGGACATCTCAACTGTCGCTACTTGACCGAACTCGATCTCAAGGTAGCGAACGGCGAATTGGAGAGGCCCAAAGTATGGGATCCCGCCCTGGAAGTGCTGGCCGAGCGAGGCGAACTTCATGAGCAGGGGTTCATCGAACACCTCAAATCGGGTGGCTCGGCCATAACAGTCGTCGAAGGGATAGGCGTTGACGCCAAGTCGGTCGCGGCGACGATCGAAGCCATGGGCCGGGGCGATGCCATCATCGTTCAAGGTGCGCTTCAAGCCGGCAGGTGGAATGGTCGGGCCGATGTCCTCCGTCGAGTGGATACGCCCAGCTGGCTCGGAGCATGGTCCTACGAAGTGATCGACACCAAGCTCGCCCGGGAAACGAAGGGGAACACGATCCTGCAGATATCCCTTTACTCCAACCTCTTGGCGGAAACACAGAAGCTCGATCCGGCTTCGGCCTTCGTGGTCACGCCAGGTACGAATTTTGTGCCGGAAGCCTATCGGATCGCTGACTACGCAGCATATTACCGACACGTCCGAGGAAGCCTTGAACGGGCGGTGTCGTCGGGCGCGGTCGCTGGCGGCGCCTATCCAGACCCGATCGAGCACTGCGAGATCTGCCAATGGCGCCGCCGCTGCGACGAGAAAAGGCGAGGTGACGACCACCTTTCCCTTGTCGCGGGCATCAGCAAAACCCAGATCGCGGAATTGGCAAGGCGCGGCGTTCCGACTGTGGCCGCTCTTGCCGTGCTGGCCATTCCGCTCCCCTGGCGGCCCGATCGCGGTGCCGTCCAAAGCTACGAAAAGGTACGGGAGCAAGCGAGAATACAAGTCGATGGCCGGGCGAAGGGTCTTGTCTTGCACGAAACCCTGCCGCCGGTTCCGGGATTCGGTCTTGCACGTCTTCCCGAACCGTCGCCCGGCGACATCTTCTTCGATTTCGAGGGCGATCCATTCGTGGGTGACGGCGGTCTGGAATTCCTGTTCGGCTACGTCTACCTGGGAGCCGATGGATCGGAGCGGTACGTGGGTGACTGGGCCTCGAACCGACAGCATGAAAGAGCAGCGTTCGAGCGGTTCGTCGACTTCGTGACCGAGCGACTCAGAACCTTTCCCGATCTGCGTATCTATCACTACGCGCCATACGAACCCGCCGCCATGAAGCGCCTGATGGGCCGGTACGCCTCCCGCGAGAGCGAGGTCGACAATCTCCTGCGCTCTGAAACGTTCGTCGATCTCTACGCGGTCGTTCGGCACGGTATCCGCGCGAGCGTGGAAAGCTACTCGATTAAGAAGCTTGAGCCGCTCTACGCCTTCGCGCGGACCGTGCCATTGGAAGACGTCGGTGCGGTGATGGCGAGGACGCAGGCGCGTCTCGAAATGGCCGACCCGGACGGTATCGCGGAAGCGGATAAGGTTGCGATAATAGGCTACAACCGCGACGACTGTGCTTCCACGCGAGCATTGAGAAATTGGCTGGAGTCGGTCCGAGCCGAGCTAATCGCGGGAGGGGCGACGATAGAGCGGCCGTCCGCAGCGGCGGTAGAAATCAGCGAAGAGCTCGATGATTGGCAGAAAAGGGTCGCGGCGCTCGTCGCGCGGCTAACGGACGGCGTGCCCGACGACGTCGCCGAGCGAACAAGCAATCAGCAGGCCCGATGGCTCCTCGCTTTCATGTTGGATTGGCACGGTCGTGAGAACAAGGCCGTCTGGTGGGAGTATTTCCGTCTCCGCGATCTTTCTTCGGAGGATTTGCTGCACGAGCGCGCAGGCCTAGCCGATCTTACGTTCGTCAAACAGGTCGGAGGTACCGTCAAGGTGCCTATCCATCGCTATCAGTTCGCTCTGCAAGATACCGACATCCGAGCCGACAGCGAGCTTAGGAGCGTCGGGGGTGAAAAATTTGGCCGCGCCGTCGCCGTTTCATTCGATGATCGGACGATTGACGTCAAGAAGCGCGGCGATACGGCAGACTTTCATCCCGACGCGGTCTTTGCCCATAGCTTCGTGAATACCAAGGTACTTGCCGAGTCGTTGATGCGGATCGGGGAGTACGTGGCCGACCACGGCATGGAAGGTGACGGGGAGCATCGCGCCTGCCGCGATCTACTGCTCGCCGTCGCGCCGCGTCTTCGGGGGCAAGAAATCCAGTGCGATGGCGAAGCGATTCTTGCGACCGCGATCCGGATCGCCCGCAACCTGGATCGAAGCGTCTTCCCGGTGCAGGGACCACCCGGTGCAGGGAAAACGTTTACCGGCGCGAGAATGATTTGCACGCTGGCCGGAGAAGGCAAGAGAATCGGAATCACGGCCAATAGTCACAAGGTGATCCGCAATCTTTTCGACGGGGTCGTCGTGGCAACCGACGAGCAAGGGTTAAAGATCAAGTGCATTCAGAACGTGCCCGACAAGGAAAACGACCTTCCAGGTCTGCGGTTCACGACCGACAATTCTACCTTCTTGCAGGCTCTCGGTGCGGACTGCCAAGTGGGGGGCGGTACGGCATGGTTCTGGGCGCGACCCGACGCCAGGCTGTGCGTCGATGTCCTGTTCATCGACGAAGCTGCCCAGATGTCGCTGGCGAACGTATTGGCGGTATCGCAGGCCGCTGAAAGCGTCATTCTGCTGGGGGATCCGCGGCAACTTGAGCAGCCGATCAAGGGCAGTCATCCCGACGGTGTGGACGTTTCTGCGCTGGATCACATCCTCGGCTCACACGCCACGGTGCCGCCGGAACGGGGACTTTTCCTCGAGCAAACCTGGCGACTGCATCCGTCGATCTGTGCGTTCAACTCCGAGCTATTCTACGACGGTCGTCTGCGCGCCCAGCAGGGTCTCGAGAATCAACAGATCAAGTCTACGGGAAGGGTGAATGGCAACGGGCTCCGCTACCTCGGGGTAGATCATTCCGGCAACCAAAGCTCCTCGCCGGAAGAAGCCGACGAAGTTCGCGATCTGGTCGCGGAAATTCTTGGTACCGGCACAACATGGATTAACCGCAGCGGCGGAGAAGCGCCGATCGCATTGGACGACATATTGATCATCGCTCCCTACAATGCACAAGTGTTCGAGCTGCAGGAAAGGATACCCGGTGCTCGCATAGGCACGGTGGATAAATTCCAGGGCCAGGAAGCACCGATAGTGATCTACTCCATGACGACGTCGAGCCACGCGGACGCGCCTCGCGGCATGGAATTTCTCTACAGCGCGAACCGTTTGAACGTCGCGACGTCGCGAGCGAAATGCATCTGCATCGTCGTGGCCTCGCCGCGCTTGTTCGAGGCGGAATGCCGGACACCTAGGCAAATGCAGCTTGCGAATGCATTTTGCAGGTACCTGGAGCTCGCGGCCGAACTTTGAGGGTAGGCCAGCTTCAGTCGGTCGGCAGTTGTTCCATTAGATCGCTCCGTCCGATAGAGGCCCATGCTTGGCGAGCGGAACGCACACGCACAACCCTTTCCTTGCCAGTACGCATCTCTGCGAACCGATGGTGGATTTGGCCGATTCCAAGTGGATCATGACGGCCCATGCGGCAGAGCTGACGCCTCTGCTATTGGGCTTTAGCTCTGTCCGCCCTGCTCATTGCGGCCTGCACTGGCCGGTCGTGCTTCGCGACTAGTACCTGTCGCGGCGGGATAGACCGCCCGGGCGGATTTCCCGGGTAGTCCTATTTCTGAAACCGGTCGAAATATGAGCGCACTTGCGGTCTTCCTCTGATCCCAAATGGCTTCGTCCACTCTTCAAATTCGTGCGCCGGCAAGACGGGAAAAACGACGGCTGATTTATTCCTCAGCCAAACCTGACTGGGCGGATCCGGAGGGTTCGGCCGCTTGTCCACCTTCAGGAGGTACAGGAAGCTTCCGACGCTAAAACGGATCAAATTGACGCCGGACTGCCGATCCGGCAGCGGCGTTCGATAGAAAAACACCTCATCGACGCCAGCTTGCATATAGATCATGGCGAGATCTATCGAGTCGGGAATGGCCTCGTCCGAGAAGGCGACATTCGCCAGGATATCCCCGTAGGGTCCCACGTTGATCCTGCCGAAGCCTGGCTTCGCAACGGAGTATTTCCAAGCGATCCCCGCGGCAAATCTTACGAATACATTTCCGTCGTCGATTGGCGACTTGGCGAGTGTTCCATGCTTCGGAAATTGTGCCCGGACCTTTCTCATCGTCTCGATCACGTAGTTTTCATTCTTTCCCAAATGATTGTCGCAGGACCCGCAGAGAATGTCTGAGTCATAGAGGCCGGTGTTTGTGCGCCGGAATTTATCCGACGCCGAATAGGCAATGATGTGCTTTTCACCGGTTTTCGATGCGACCTCATTGGCCATCGCGCGAGGAATGAGGTGGGCGTCAATCGTATGAGAGTTATCGCATCTTAGGCAAGGCATGGCGGCTGATTCGGTAAGCAGGTGAGTGAGTACGTAATGTTACAGGGAAAGGGGGAGCTGCGCAGCTTCCTCGTTCTTCCCGTTGAAGTTGGAAACCGAGACGCCGAGCAACCGCACAGCTTTCGGAAAGGGCATCGACTTCTCTAAAAGCCTGACGGTAATGCTCGCGAATTCGTTCCGAGAGGCCGCAGGCACCGCAAGCGACTGGCTGCGGGAAATGATCTCGAAATCAGAAAACTTGATCTTGAGCGTGACGGTCCGTCCCCGATTGCCCGCGTTTTCACAGTGGCTCCACACCTTGTCGACCAGGGGCTCGAGTTCTGCGACCATCTCATCGAAGCGCGTCAAATCACGGGCGAATGTATTCTCCGCGCCGACGGACTTCCGGACGCGATCGGAACGGACGGGGCGATGGTCGACGCCGCGTGAGATCCAGTAGTAGTAGCTTCCGGATTTTCCGAAGTTGGCTTCCAGGAATTCGAGCGCCTGATTGCGTATGTCTAGGCCGGTTCGTACGCCGAAACCCTCGAACCTGGCGGCCGTTGCGGGACCAATTCCATGGAATTTGCCCACCGGCAGCGGTTCGACGAACGTCGGCCCCATCTCCGGCGCGATCACGTACTGACCGTTCGGCTTGCGGTGGTCCGAGGCGAGCTTGGCCAGAAACTTGTTGTAGGAGATGCCGGCCGAAGCGTTGAGGCCGGTTACCTCCTTGATCTTCGCACGGATCGCGAACGCCACGTCTCGCGCCAATGGAATGCCTTGCAGATTTTCGGTAACGTCGAGGTAGGCCTCGTCCAGCGACAGCGGTTCGATGATCGGTGTGTGCTCTGCGAAAATCTCACGGATCTGCTGGGAGACCGCCTTGTAGACCTCGAAGCGCGGCTTCACGAAGATCAGATCTGGACACTGCCGCTTGGCGGTTACCGAGGGCATGGCCGACCGGACGCCGAACTTGCGGGCTTCGTAACTCGCGGCCGCCACGACGCCCCGTTCCTGGGACCCACCGACTGCGACCGGCTTGCCGCGGAGATCCGGATTGTCACGCTGCTCGACGGACGCGTAGAAGGCGTCCATGTCGATGTGGATGATCTTGCGTTGGCGGGGCGAGGGCTCGGCCTGGTCGTCGTCCTCGTCGGTCATGTTGTCTGCCCAGCGGGATCTTCCTTGACGCCGCGGGCGACGATTTTGAGCGACCCGTCCGAAAGCGGCCGCTGCAGGGTCAAGACCTCGTCCGGAGGAGCCGTCATCCAGGTCTCGACTTCTTCCGACGTCGTCAGGATCACGGGCATCGCCTTGGGGTGGACGGCGCCGACCTCGGCGTTAGGCTCCGTCGTAAGAAAAGCGAAGAGGTCGTTGTTAGTCTCGCCTTCCTTGACCTTGCGGACGGAGGTCCAGTTGGTCCAGATGCCGGCGAAGCAGGCGAGGGGGCGGGAGTCATTGAATGCGAACCAGATATCGCCGCCTTCGACCTTGTTGAACTCGCTAAAAGAGTTAAACGGTACCACGCAACGGTTCTCGACGCCGAGCCAGCGGGTCCAGTGTTTGCTCTTCACATTGCGGATGTTGGTCGTGCCGCCGTCCGGCTCCATTCTAAGCAATTCCTTGAAGTCGACCGGCTTGCCCTTGGCTTGCAGCTTTTCGGCTCGTTTTTTGGTGGCGTCCATCAACGCCTTTGATGACGATGGCATGCCCCACCGCGCCGTGGCGAGTTCGCGGCCCCCGGGTCCGTTGCGCACGATCGGTGCCTTGTAATCGGGAAACACGCCGGGCATCGGCGCTAGGTTACCGACGTATCGGTTCACGACGCGGAAGAGCGCTATTATGGCGGCTTGGTTGGTGGTGATCGAGTAGAGATTGCACACGGGGTGTCTCGTCTGCTTTGGCGGCCGCACGAACGGCCCTTGAACGGCGTCGAATCCTATTTGCGCGAGCAGGTGGTGTCGCTGATCTTGTACCTGCCGCCGGAGAATTTGGACCAGTCGCACGCGGTGCCGGCCCTGGTCATCTGTTCGGCGATGTCGACCTTGTCGAGGAAGCACTGTGCCACGATGCGGTCCCGGCTGGTAGGTCGGGACCGCCCGTCGCAGACGGTGCCTTCCCCGACTTGAAGGCAATGGACCGTTCTTCCCTCGATCATGCTCGACAGCACGCCGGCGGCCTGTCCGTAACCAGCTTGCCCGCGTTCGGGTGCGTCGATTCCGCAGATCCTCACGCGTACCTTGGCGCCATCGGCTTCCATGGTGAAGGTGTCTCCGTCCGACACGGCTAGAACCTTTCCCAGGTAGTCCGCCGCTATCGCTGGCGAACAAACAAATGCGGCGACCATTGCGGCGAGTAATCTCATTTCGGAGTCTCCCGGCTACCGCCACATTCCCCGCATGCGGGCGCCTATATCCACCTTCGGCCCTTGGCCGAGGGTGCGCGCCGCCATACCGGCAGGCACAATCGGCCAGGAAGTCCGCTCGAACAGTTCGAGTAGCTTTTCAGGAATGAAGCGCGTCCTGGAGGCATAGAGATGGCGATCGCCCTGTGCGTGCTGGCCGTGGACGAAGAACCGCTGCGGCACGACCAGATGAAGGTCGTCCTTGGCGCGGGTCATGGCGACGTAGAGCAGGCGACGTTCCTCTTCGATCTCGGCCGAGGTGCCGGCACCAAGGTCAGAAGGCATGCAGCCATCGACGGCGTTGAGGAGATAGACTGACTTCCACTCCTGGCCCTTGGCGGAGTGGATCGTCGACAGGATGAGGTAGTCCTCGTCGAGCAGGGGTACGCCGGCCTGGTCGCTGGTCGCGTCGGGCGGATCCAGCGTGAGCTCGGTCAGAAAGCGTTCCCGCGAAGGATATCCGGAAGCGATCTGCTCGAGCTGGAGCAAATCACCCCGCCGGGTCTCGGCGTCTTCATGGATGCGATCGAGATGTGGTTCATACCACAAGCGAGCCCGTTCCAGATCGACAGGCCATTCCGAATATCGGAGGTTGCCCAAGGTCTCGACGAAGCCCTTCCAGTCATCGCCGGCGCGCGGCGGCGTCGGTATGTCCGCGAGCGCCGTGATCGGGTCGGCGGCCTCCGCCATGCGGTCGAGCACGCGCTGGGCGGTTGCGGAACCGATGCCGGGCAACAGATGTAGCAGACGGAATCCGGCCACGCGGTCGCGCGGATTTTCGACGAACCGCAGCAACGCCAGCATGTCCTTGATGTGGGCCGCGTCGAGAAATTTCAGTCCGCCGAACTTTACGAACGGGATGTTCCGGCGCGTGAGTTCGATTTCGAGCGGACCGCTGTGGCTGGATGTCCGGAACAGCACAGACTGCTCCTTGAGGAGCGTGCCGGACTCGCGGTTCTCCAGGATGCGCTCGACGATAAAGCGGGCCTGGTCGGCCTCGTCGCGGACGGTGACGAGTTGCGGCTTGGCTCCGGTCGTCCGTTCCGTCCAGAGGTTTTTGGTAAAACGCTCCTTCGCAAGACCGATAACGCCGTTAGCGGCGGCGAGAATTGTCTGCGTCGAGCGATAATTGCGGTCGAGCGTGATGATGTTCGCAGGCGGCGAGAACTGGTCGGGAAAGTCGAGAATGTTGCGGACGGTCGCGGCGCGGAACGAATAGATCGATTGGGCGTCGTCGCCGACGACCGTCAGGCCTCGGCCGCCGGGCTTGAGCGCCAGCAAGATCGAGGACTGCAGGCGGTTCGTGTCCTGATACTCGTCGACCAGGACGTGATCGAAGCGGCCACCGATGTCGTCGGCCAGCCCGGCGTCGCCGACCATCTGCGCCCAGTAGAGAAGTAGGTCATCGTAGTCGAGCACGTTCTGCTTTTGCTTGGCCTCGACATAGGCCGCAAACAATTCTTTGAGTTCCGCCGCCCATCCGGCGCACCAGGGATACGACGTGCCAATGACCTGCTCGATCGGCATCTCGGCATTGACGCAGCGCGAATAGATGGAAAGGCAGGTTCCTTTGGTCGGGAAGCGACTTTCGGTCTTGGAGAATCCCTTTTCATGCCTGACCAGGTTCATGAGGTCGGCTGAGTCTTCGCGGTCGTGAATCGTAAAGGCGGGGTCCAAGCCGATCTGTTCGGCGTACTCGCGCAGTAGCCGGGCGCCGATGCCGTGGTAGGTGCCGGCCCAGGTCAGCGCGTCCGTCATGATCCCGGCGTTGTCACCCATCACCTTGCGTGCGATGCGTTCAACCCGCTTGGTCATCTCGGAGGCGGCACGCCGTGAAAACGTCATCAGCAGGATCCGGCGCGGGTCGGCACCTTGGACGATCAAATGCGCCACGCGGTGGGCGAGGGTGTTGGTCTTTCCGGACCCAGCGCCTGCGATGACCAGCAGCGGTGACGCCGCCAATCCTCCCGCAGCCCCGTGCTCAACCGCACGCCGTTGCTCAGGATTAAGGGTTTCGAGGTAGGCGGTTGCCGTCTGCACGTTGGGGGTCCGTTCATGGTTGGAATCAACGACGGTCGATGATTCCTGCTTCGATCGCAACCTAGACCTCCGCTCGAGGGTGACGCGGCTGCCAACCAAGTTGGAGCAAGCTCGCGGAGGGGCGCCGCCCGGCCTTGGCGCACTTGCGACAGCGCAGCCGGCTCGCAAGATCGTGCACGAAGGTGGTCGGCGGACGCTTGAGGGCTGCCAGATCGACATCGTTCGGGGTCTTGCACCGTGAACACTGGATTTCCAGCCAGGGAAAGCCGCCGTTGATAGCCTGGTCAATTGTTGGCGAAGGGTCGATCGGTTCGCCATCGCTCCACATCCGCTCGTTCCAGCTTTCGCAAAGCAACCTATCGGCCTGCTGGATCAGCGCAGCGCCCTTGGCTCGCATGTCTGCTGATTGCGCAGCCAGAATGCCGGTCATCGCGCGTGCTTTCCCCAATTCCTTCGTCAGAGCCTTTCGGTCTCCGCCTGACAGCGGCGTGGGGTGGTGTTTTGGCGCCATCCGGACATCCAAGCGCGGACCAAACTCGGGGTGCCGGCTAGGTCATGTCAAATCCCGGCCAGCACCCGTCTTCTTCGTGTCTTCCGGTGCGCTGCTGGCAGGTGTTGTCAAGCAGTCGCTGCGCGACGTCCTTCCAGAATGCGTTGCCGCCATACAATCGGACTGCATCGGCGGTCTGGATTTCGACGGTCCGCTCGCAGCGGCGGCAGGAGATGCGCAGCACGTGGCGCTGGATTTCCGAAAGACGTCGCAGCCGCAGCTGGGCTCCGGTCGCATCGACGCGAGGATCTTTGAGGACCGATTCCCAATATTCCGCCGGTAGGGGAGCATCCGGAGCCGCAGCCGAGGGGCCCGGCCTACGGGCGGCTTCAGCGGCCAGCTTTTCCATCTGTTTTGGGGTCGGCATGCGCCAGCTCGCGGGTCGGTCTGTCATTCCCAACTAGAACATAAAGAGAACAAAAGTCGAGTCTGATCGAGGCTCCTCCGTGAAAAAATCCTCCTGTCGGAAGGGTCGCAATGTCGGAACCAAGCCGGGCCATTCGTCTTGAAACCAGCATCAGTATTGGAGTTCCCCGCCTATGGCCCCCCGCGCTAACTGGAAAGGCTTCCTGCGTCTTTCCCTCGTCACCTGTCCGGTAGCGCTCTATCCGGCCACGTCGGAATCCGAAAAAGTCACCTTTAACCAGCTCAACCGGAAAACCGGCCATCGCATCAAATACGCCAAGGTCGATGCTGACACCGGCGAGGAGGTCGCCAACGAGGATATCGTCAAGGGCTACAAGGTCGACACCGACACCTTCATCGAGGTGACGAAGGAGGAGCTCGAGAACGTCGCTTTGGAATCGACGCGGACGATCGAGATCGACGAGTTCGTCGACCGCAGCGAGATCGACCCGAGGTACCTGATCCGTCCCTACTACCTGGTGCCGGACGGAAAGGTCGGTCACGACGCCTTCGCCGTCGTCCGCGAAACCATCCGTGAGATGAACAAGGTCGCCATCGGACGGGTGGTGCTGACCAACCGTGAGCACATCATCGCCCTCGAGCCCATGGACAAAGGTCTGATGGGAACGCTGCTGCGCTATCCTTACGAGGTGCGTTCTGCAGACGAGTATTTCGACGACATCCAGGACGTCAAAGTCACCAAGGACATGCTTGATCTCGCCAGGCACATCGTCAACCAGAAGGCGGGCCACTTCGAGCCGGACAAGTTCGAAGACCAGTACGAAACCGCCCTTCTCGATCTCATCAACCAGAAGCGCGCCGGCAAACCCATCACCGCGAAAGCGCGTCCCCGCGGCGAGAACGTGGTCGACCTGATGGACGCGCTGCGCAAGAGCATCGGAGGAGCCACGGCGGCAGCGACAGAGGCGGCGAAGAAGCCAGCCAAGAAGGCGCGCAAGGCGGCGGCCGGGCAGAAGGAAATGCTGATGCCGATTGCCGGCAAGAAACCGGCCAAGGAGTCCACGGCAAAGAGGCCGGCCGCCAAACTGCAGCGGAAGTCGGCTTAAGGTATCTTTGCGGTCGGTTCACGGAAAGCTCGCTCCGACAAGCCGGATGCGTCGAGATACTTCCCGGTCCGGCCGCTCGTTCGCCCGCTTTGGAAATTCTCTGCTCGCGAGGTAAACAGCCGAGCTGATTGCACGGCAGCGGTCAGTGGGCGGGGAAGCGTCTCATGGCCAGAAAACTGAAGACCTACCAGACCTCGCTGGGCTTCTTCGATCTGGCGATCGCCGCGCCCTCCATGAAAGCGGCTCTGGAAGCGTGGGGCGCTGACAGCAATCTCTTCCATCAGGGTGCGGCGATGGAGAGTGATGATCCGGAAGTCATTGCCGCAACCATGGCAAAGCCCGGCGTCGTTCTCAGGCGCCCGGTTGGCACCGACCGACCTTTCAGCGAACATGCCGAGCTGCCCACCGATCTTGGCGGCGGCGGTCCAACGAAATCCGCCCGCAAGTCGAAAGGTCATAAGGCGAAGAAGCCTTCCTCTCGCCCCGTCGATAAGGTTGCGGAACGAAAGGCCGCTTTCGACTACGAACGGGAACGGAGGAACCGCGAGCTTGAACGGACGAAGGAAGAGGCCGCCAGGCAGAAGGAGCGTGAACGCCGTCGGCAGGCCGTCGACAAGGCGCAGGCTGCGTTGGACAAGGCCGAGCAGGAGCACGCGAAGCGGGCCGCTGCCATCCAGGCCGAGGTCGAGGCTCTCGAGAAGAGATCGCAAGCCGAAAAAGCCCGCTGGGATAAGGAGAAGGAGCGATTGGAAGCTGCGCTGCGGCGTGCGCGGGGTTAGTCTAAACTTGCTGGACTACAATAAGGATCGTCCCGTTTGTTCTGAGGGCTTCCATGGGCTTCCAGTTAGCGTTCCTGAAGATTCTTGAAGTTCGCGTGCCGGTGCGTGCCCGGCTTCGTCGGTCGGATTCTACGCACTGCGCTCAGCGAACCCGCAGATCCGTAGTCGGGATGCCGATCTCGGCCATTAATCAAGCGCCGAAGAAGATTGCGACCCCGATCCGGCTGAAAGGGTGCAGCGTGAATCCCATTTTGCGGCGTGCCAGTACGAGTTAATTGCTATTGTGCTGCCCAGCGACTCAAATCCGCCCTGGATATCCAATTCATGACTGGCGACGAATTCCGAGATCACATCGCTGCGCTGCTCCGCACTCGGTATGATAACGTCCAAACCGAGGTGAAGCTGACGGCCAAGAAGGCCGATATCTGCTTTGAGATTCAGGCAGGACCGCGGAGACGGATCAAAGCGGCCGCCGAATGCAAGCGTTGGGGGCGGGCGCTCACACGCGATCATGTCAAAGACATCCTCGCGGACTATGATCCGGCACGTCAGAACAAGGAGATCGACGAAATCTGGATCATATGCGATCAGACGCCGGCCCCGGGGGCGCGCGAGTTCGTCGGAGCCTACGATTACTGCCAGCTCATGACGGGTATCGAGTGCGAGCAGGAGATCGTCGATTTTCGCCCGATGATTACCTCCCTGATCGAGTCCTACAAGGACGATCCAATCTCAAGATACTATATCTCGCCCAGCTTTTATGGCCCAGATGAAGCAAAAGTCGATCTCCACGCCCATGTCGAAAAATGGCTTGTGGACGATACGGCAAGACCGATCGCCATTTGGGCCGGCTACGGCATGGGTAAGACCAGCTACTCCAAATTCCTTGCATCCGTCCTTGCCCAGCGCTGCTGTGAAAATTACGGAGCGCGAATTCCTATTCTTATAAGCCTTGGCGAGTTTACGACGGCGCCCGATCTGGAAACGCTGATTACCGCTCAGTTGGCCAATCACTATGGAGTCAGATTTTTATCGGGCGCCGCATTCCGGTTGTTGAATACCGACCATCGTTTCGTCATCATCCTCGACGGTTTTGACGAGATGAAGTTCGCGATGGCGCCAAATGACTTCAATCACATCTCGGCCCAGATACGAAAGACGGCAGCCGTCAATTCCAAGCTGCTCCTATTGGGACGCCCCGGTTCCATAGAAAGCGAAGAAGAAGAGTCCCGCCTCACAAGTTCTCGCCTCCATACCATTCCTCTAAAGGCAGATAGCGCTCCTGATTTCGACAGCCTCCGCATGGCCTTCCTCTCGAAGGATGAATATCTCAAGCTCATCAGGGGCTTTCTGGCTACCGCTACCGATGCGGAATCTCATCGAAAACCATTAGGTCAGCTCATCGCAACCGTCGAATCTCTAGATCTCGGCAATATTCTGTCACGACCGGTTCAAGCCAAGATGTTGGCCGAAGTCGCCGCTGATCCGGATGCAAACCTGTCGGACATCTCTCGTTTCACACTCTACGAACTCTTCATCAAAAGCATTCTCAGGCGCGAAGAGGAAAAGGCCGCGAGACGGCACCTCGGCACCGCTCAGCGGATTCACTTTATGCGCCTGCTGGCATGGTGGCTTTGGACCGTTAAGAAAACGCGGACCTTTACCGCTCACGAAATCCCATTGGAGATCATCCAAAAGTTCCAAATCCCGAACGTCTCGCTCGAAGGCCTTCGTCGCGAGTTGCTCATTGGTTCCGTGCTCGAAGAAAAGAACATTGGCTATTTCCTCGCGGAAAAGGACGCGGGCATCTTTTATTTTCCGCATACCTCATTCACCGAGTTCCTGGTGGCGGACTACATTATGTCGACGGATTTCCTTAACATCGACGTGGATAAGTTGCCGGACGCTCTGTATGGCGAAGTGCCAACATTTCTGGAGGAGCACCCATCCAAAGACGCCACCTTTGCCGTCTACAAAAGAATGAAGGCGGCAAGGATCGCAATGACGACCGAGTGCATGCAAATTCTTCTGAATAACTTCACCACGCGTATGCATGTTGAACTGGCAAGTCCGACCAGCGCCGATCCTTGGGACATCTGTATGCATTACTTCGTTCTGCACGCGGACAACAAACCAGTGGACGCGCGAAATTTCCTGTTCGCCTGTCTCGATACCGGCAATCCCTCCACTGAACTGGCGGCAATATACTGCATCATGTACGAAGACGCTCTCGCGGCATCGAGTGTGGATCCCGCGGTCGCGCGAATGATCGTTCACATATTCCGGCGGCTCGGTCTCTACGATCTTATCTCTGCCGTGGAAAGGGGCGAGACGACCGCACGCTCGTCGAACCTCAATCACCTCGCGGAGGTCGTCACCAATTCCATCAAGCTCACGCGGGGCATGAATGTGATCTTCGACTTCTCCGGATTCTCTGCTGTTGCTCTCAATTTCATTGGGACATCCTGCTCGGTACGCGACGTGATCGAACGTATTCCAAAGACGTTCAGCATTCCGGCAAACAACCTTTTGGCTCTCGCCGCGGACCCTGCCGAACGGGCGCTGCTATCCGATTTGTTGCGTCGCGAGGGCGTCATCCGTGTCATCCCAACCATTACCACTCCCGCATAAAGCGGTCTGACGCATCGGTAGTTCTAGCTGAAGAGAGCTGGCGTGCCCGGCTACGCCGGTCAGGCTCTACGCGCTACGCTTTCCGAGCCGCAGATCCCGAAACCGGGATGGTGGGTCTCGGCGATCCGGTTCCGATCCCTTCTGTAATCCGAGGTGCATGGTCAAGCTCATTTTGTCCAGGGGCCCGGGATGCCCGGTTTCAGGGTAAAAGCGGCCACCCCAAGATCGAGTGCGGAGGACCCACTTTGGGGCATAGGGGACTCTAGTTTGCGAGCATGAAGAGGCCGCTAAAGAGCGCGCCAAGCAGTTAAGTGGACGGGCACGACATAGAGCTATGGCAGCTTGATCGGGAAAATAGCGACGTTCACGCGCAACCAGCAAGGCCTCGGTTGCTCAAAATTGATTGGCCAAATCAATCTCTGCCTTCAGCGCGTCGATACGGCGCGAGGCTTCCTTGGCCGTCAGGTTCGGCTCGAAGAGACGCGGCTGATAAGCCTCAACGCTGAGGGAGCGCAGCGTTGCCAACTGGCGCGGGGTCATCGGGGCGTCGATCTGGTCAGGCAGGCGGGACATGGGAACTCCGAAGATTCTTTGGCTGCCCTGTATTCTTAACTTGAAGTTTGTTCTTTATTTGTTCTCTATAGGCTCGACCCGCAGGGAGGTGAGCCATGGACAACCGAATTAATGAAATCCGCAAGAAAATCAGGGCATTAAGGGTGAGCATGCTGGAGGCTGAGGCCATTATGCACGAGCAGATCAACCGGGATGAGGAATGCTCGGAAATTGCCGGGGAGATCATGGTGATGCGTGCCGCCATGAGCTTGCTGGTTCAGGAGCGCGCCCGGCTCGGTGACCGGGAGCCGATCCTGGTCAACAGCTTCTTCATTCCCAGACGCGCTCCGGCGGCACCAAGACCAGTTTCTGATAGGCCGACCAAGCGGCGCTTTGGTGCGCGGGCCTGAGGATGAGCGCGCGCAAGAACCGTGAAATCGAAATCCTGTTCAGACGGCTCCGCTTCTACGACCAGCTCGATCGCCGGGCTGAAGGCCTGTACCGACAAATCCAGAGGGCATTGAAGGATGGACCTAGAAAGCGTGCGAAGGGAAATCGAGCACATGCGCGTCCAGTCCGGAAGGCAGCGCAAGGAAATCCTTCAGCTTCAGCGCGCCGGTATACCGACCGCCTCCGCTGAACTCCTCCTGTTGAGGATGCAAGACAAGATCGACCAGCTTTGCATCAAGCGCGAGGAGTTGAAGAAGGAAATGCCGGTAGAACGGCGGGTACTGGGAGGCCGCAAATGGTGAGCCAGCCTCCGAGGTGGTACGACGAGAGTGTCACTGACCCTTTTCTGAAATCGCTGGCCGAAACCCGACGCCTCGCTGCCCGGCAGGGGTGGTGCTACCAGCACGTCCAGGCTCTCATGGTTGCGATCGACCAATACGCCGAGGCCGCCACCGGCAACCGCTCCTATTTTCTGGATAAGCCTCATAGCATTGGCGGAAGCCGAAGGAACAGCGATGTCCCTTAGGCGTTAAAGACTCGTGGGAAAAGCGTGAGTAGACTGCCCGTCGTTGGCCCCCTAACGGCGGGCTTTTTGTGAGTTGCGTTTGTGGCAAAGCGATTGGAGATGCCGGGGTTCATTAAGCCCCAGCTTGCGACCCTGAAGAGCAAGGCTCCTCAGGGCGAGCAGTGGATTCACGAAATCAAATACGACGGCTACCGTGTCCAGCTCCATATCAACGCCGGAAGGAAGCGCGTGTTTACGCGGAACGGCCTCGACTGGACAAAGCGGTTCTCCACTATTGCCGGCGCCTTCGATATCTCCGGCCAGGCCATCGTTGATGGGGAGGTGGTCGTCGTCCATGAAGGCCGGACCAACTTCTCCGAACTCCAGGCCGAACACCGCGCAGGTAACAGAAAACGTCTTCGATTCGCCGACCGGGCGCCTGCTGCTCGTCCCGCAGGGGGCGCGTCTGATCGGCATTTACGACAGCCAGATCGCCTTCGGGCAATCGCGCGTGCTGCTGGTCTGGACCCGCCTTATCATGCCGAACGGCCGTTCGATCGTTCTCGAGCGGCAGCCGGGTGCAGACGCGGCAGGATACGCCGGCCTCGAAGACGAAGTCGACAAGCATTGGGGCGAATTGCTCAAAGCCGCTGCCCTTTCGACGCTGCTTGCTGTCGGCACCGAGCTCGGCGCGGGCTCTGACACCAACAGCAATGACAGTGCGATCATCCAGGCACTGCGGCGCGGGGCAGGGGATTCACTGAATCAGACCGGCCAGCAGGTTGTCCGTCGCAGCCTCAATATTCAGCCGACGCTGACCATCCGTCCGGGATTCCCGGTCCGGGTGATCGTTAATCGCGATCTCGTTCTCGAGCCATACAGAGGGTGAGGGAGTTATGGCCAAGCTCAAGATTGGAATGCTGCCCGACGACAAGCCCGTTAAGATCAATCTTGAATTGCCAGCATCCGTGCATCGAGATCTCGTCGCCTACGCCGAAGCCGTTGCCCGTGAGACAGGCCAGAAGATCAGCGATCCAGGCAAGCTAATCGTACCAATGGTGGCGCGGTTCATGGCCACGGATCGGGGATTTGCGAAGCTGCGGCGTGTGGCTTATTCGCGAGAAACCGGTGAGGGATAACGCTCTGCCAGTAATTTCAAAAAGCCGTCTAGTGCGGGATTCTCGTTATCAGCTCGCCAGTGCGCAGAAAAGCCAACGCAGGTGGACCCTGTTCCGTCGCGCAGCTCGCGGTAGACCAAGCCGGCAAAGTTCGCGCCAATATCCGATTCCATTACGAGGCTAAGTCCAAGTCGCATACTGACAAGGTTTTTGATGATACCTCGACTAACCTCGTGCCGTTCGATCTTGGGACGGTCTTCCGGGGACACTAGCTTCGATATGAGAAGATCCTCGAATTTGGGGCTGGGATCATTTTGGCTATGCAAGACAGTCTCGTTGCGTAGATCGGTCCAATAAATCACATCGCGTGCTGCCAACGGATGATCTTCGGGTAGGGAGACAAGGATGCGCTCGCTCCAGAGCTTGAGGTTCTTGGTATCCAATGACGGCAAGTCTCCTGTGACGATAAGAACATCGAGCGTTCCGCTTCTGAGAGCGTTCATCAAAAGAACGTGCGGTCGCTCAACCGTTGCTAGTTCAATCTGCGGAAATCGTCTTTTAAAATCGAGTAGGGTGGCCCGCAGATTGCCCGCGGAAATAGAAGTGCAGAAGCCGACCGAAATCCGGCCTGCCTCGCCCCCACCATTGGATCTTCCTATTGCGACAAGCGCGTCGACTTGGTCCAGTATTATTCTCGCGATCCGTAGGACACTTCTCCCGGCAAGGGTAGGCCTCACCCCACTGCTCGATCGCTCGAATAAAGCTACCCCAATTAAATGCTCAAGCTGACCGATGGAGCGGCTTAGCACTGAGTGTCGGACGGAGAGCAAGTCGGCCGCCCGCCGAAGACTTCCACAGTCTCCAGCGACAACGGCAAATCGCAGGTGGTGGAGGTCGACGGCTGGCGTCCGCGTGACAGGTAGCTCATCATTTTGATTGCTGGTTGCCGCCATGCTCGGTTCTCGATGGATGCTGCTCGTTAAAAAAAATCATGCAGGTGTTGCTGCGAAGCGCAGAAGCTTTGCCGAGCTTCGTGCCAGCGTTGCGAGTCGTCTCAAGCGGCCGCCAACATGACTGGCGCCCAGAGAACGGGCTCTGAGAGGCCGCCCGCGTTACGAACCGCTGTCAATATCTGCATCGAAACCTGGAGGTAACCCGCCACTGCCAAGGTATTTCCGAGCTTGGCAGGTTTGCCGACGCGCTGCAACATCCAGCCAGTTCGACGCAGAATGCGCTCCATCCGGGCGTCGGTCACCGTAACAATTTCGGACAATTCACGCGAAAGCCCGAATTCAATCACGCCAGCCAACAACTCGTACGTTGCGCAGGCAATGCCGTGTTCGCCCTTGGGTGCGCCCGGCGCGACATCAATAGCGAATCTGCTACTTTCCCATACCTGATTGCTGGAGGGCGCCGGCTGGCCGGCGAGTAGCACGGGAAAGGTGTCCCGCAGCATGGTTGGGCCGGTGGTCGGTAGCAAGCGCGCACACCCCTGTATCCTCCCATCGTCGCCGCGCTGAAGAAGATAAGCCGGATTAAGTGCGTCGAATTCGTCGACCTCCATGTCACCGCTGACAGTAACGTCCCAGTCGAGGCGGTTCCTAAACACGCGGTGGCGCAATCGATGCATCTCGGCGAGTGCAGGTGCCGATTGCCCGTAGCTCTGTTGTACGATGAGTTGAATCACGATCGCCTCCTCAGGTGAATGACTGTGCTTCACTGAAAGCGATCTTGTAGAGGGACGCAGCCCCCTAACCTTTAGGGTATGTAGATGACAAAGTTTTAACGCAATTGTCTCGCAGGCGACCTGACGCGGCCAGGCGCGCTGCAGCCTGCACTATAGTGCGGACACCGAATTTCGCCTTTGCGTTCTCAAGATAGAACGCGACGGTATGGCGGGAAATGCCAAGAATTCGCCCGATCTCCCAAGTCGTTTTTCCTTGTGCGGCCCATTCCAAGCATTCGAGTTCGCGAGGAGATAGAACTACGCCACCAATTCTCCGATCCCTCGCGAGCTTACGCCGAACATGAGCGTGGAAGTACATTGCCATAAGCTGCAGCACTCGCGCATGCGAGTTAGTGCAGTTTTCAAATTGCGATCGTCGTTGGTCAGTAGCGAAGGTCAATGCAGCGATGGGGCCATGACCATCATGAATAGGGACCGTAAATCCGAACCGAATCCCGAATTGGGAAGCTTCGTCGAGTATTTCTTGTTGCGCTCTTGAAATGCTTTTCGTGGACAAGCCAGAGCCCCACTGGAATGGTTCTGGGTTTTGGAGGGCTCGGATGACGACCGGGTCAAGACGCTCATAACGATTATGCAGATAACGCGCGGCCCAGTTGGCGGGGTATGTTGAGATTACAAGTGGTTCGTTGTCCAGTTGATGCGGAAGCGCGAGATACGCAAAGCAAGACAAGTCCAGCGCTGCCGCAGTCTCAGCCATAGTCTCGGAAAAGGCTTTGGTATCTTCAGCGCTCGACAGAAGATCAATGAATTTCTGAAAAACGCGATGCATCGCAGACTCTACATCACGCGCTGTTGAAAATAGGAAGAGACACTTTCCGTGGTATAAACCTGCGCTAGCTGGCCCTCCGAGCTAGGTGCCATGAACGGCGCGCAGCAACGCAAGATCGCTGGGTACTATTGCCTGATCGCAAAAATGACCGGACCGGTATCGCCGCGACCGCCCATTTGACTTGTTGAGTCACTCCGTTCAGTTATCCGATTGAAGTAACGCAGACGGCATTGGGTTTGTGTTCAGTTCAAATCGATTTCCATCGTAATCGCAAAACCTAATGGAGCGAACTTTCTTTTCGGTGTTTTCCGATATGTTTGCTACTTGCAAATCTCGCTTATTGATTTCTTCCAGATACCAATCGAAGTCTGACGGATGAACATTGAAAGAAATCAGAATTGTTGCCTTTGAACTAACGTCGTCAGACTTTACGATCTTTAGCCACACGTCGCCAATACGAAGAATTATTTCCTGCGGGTCGCTTTTTGGGCATGAAGGAATGACTTCGAACGCTCCTAATAGTTCGACGAGCAGTTTTTTTGTCCTGTCCAGATCGGATGCACCTGAAGCAAGATAATTTAACCCCTGGATCATTTTTGTTTCTCTCGAAATCTTTGACGTCTTGCTACCGTGTTCTCCTCATGAGAAATGTGGAATGAGAGCGCACTGTTGCCGTTTTCGTCAATCCTAGCTCAGCCATGCCTGCGGTAATCGCGTCATTGCCATCCGACAAGCCCGCGGAAACTCCACGTTTGTCTTCTGCCGCAAGCGAAACCAAAGAAGCACCCAGTACGTACAGCGGCTGTAATTGTGCTCATCATCGTTTCTCTTTCTAGCTCGCATAGCTCAGGAGACAATGACGATTGCTGACCGTCCAATATTTGCTCGTTATATGGCGTATAACCGATAGTTACTTGCGTTTGTATGGCGGCGGATTACTGATCGAATAGCGGAATTAGTTAGGAGAGCGTGATGAAGGCGCTGGTTTATACCAATAAACAAGCTCTCAGTTTTCGTGACGAACCCGATCCCGAGCCGTTAGCAGATGAAGTGGTTGTCAAGGTCGAAGCCGTTGGGATCTGCGGATCCGACATGCATGCCTACAACGGAGAAGACGAGCGGCGGCCGGCTCCCCTCATTCTTGGCCACGAAGCCATCGGCCACATCGTGGGAGGTAAGTTCGCAGGCCGTAGGGTCGCCATCAATCCGCTGGTGACGTGCGGCACGTGTGACTATTGCAAGCGCGGGCAGGAGCACATTTGCGCGGATCGCCAGATAATTTCGATGAAGCCGCGTCCCGGCGCGTTTGCGGAGTTCGTACGCATTCCGTTGCGGAATACTTTCGAAATCTCCAGCCAGCTTCCGGTGTCTCAGGCGGTCCTTGCGGAACCGCTCGCCGTTTCGTTTCATGCCGTGAATCTGGGACTAAAGTTATTGAACGTGCAGGGGTCGATGGCGCGTTGTGTCGTACTCGGCGGCGGCCCCATCGGGCTCACTGCCGCCTACGCCCTGGGATTTTACGGCATCGCAAATATCCTGATCGTTGAGAACAATGTGCAGCGGCGCACCATGATCGGGGAGCGGCAAAAATTTCGTGCGGTTGCCAGCGTGTCCAGCGAGCTTCTGGAATCCCGTGCGGATCTGATCATCGACGCCGTTGGGTCCGCTGCGACAAGAGCGCTGGCCTGTCATCTCGCGCGGCCCGGCTCGGTGATCGTTCACGTCGGGTTGCTACATCGTTCGGACGGCATCGACGTCAGAAAACTGACGATACGTGAAATTCATTTTACCGGGAGCTACTGTTACACGCCGTCGGAGTTCGAAGCTGCTGTGGTCGCACTCGAGCAACGACGCTTTGAGAATTTCGACTGGACAGACGAACGAAGCCTTCAGGATGGTCCCGCGACGTTCCACGATCTCGCCAATGGGCGAGCCGATGCCATAAAGATGATCCTTCGCCCCTGATGGTCGAATGAGGTTATGTTCAACATAACGATTAAGTATTTGACCGCGCGCCTCTGCCAATCAGATTGTCACGGGACACCAAAGGGAGGTTGACATGTTCAAGGCGGTTAAATGGATTGTCGCTTCGGCAATGGCCGTAAGCGTCGCCTCTGCAGCAGTTTGCGATGACATCAAGGAATTGAAGATCGGCCTGCTGCCGATCCCAGCTGAAAGCCCGGAAGCGCTGGCGCAGTCGTTCCAGAACATGGCAGACAATCTTGGGAAGCGGCTCGGCGTTCCCGCAAAAATCTTCGTTTCGCCCAGTTTCAACGCGCTCATCGAAAGCCTCGCGTCGAAGCGGCTGGATATGGCGTTCTTCGG
Source organism: Bradyrhizobium sp. AUGA SZCCT0431 (assembly GCF_018131065.1). Taxonomy (NCBI): domain Bacteria; kingdom Pseudomonadati; phylum Pseudomonadota; class Alphaproteobacteria; order Hyphomicrobiales; family Nitrobacteraceae; genus Bradyrhizobium; species Bradyrhizobium sp. AUGA SZCCT0431. Next base: position 49,449 of record NZ_JAFCLR010000024.1, read on the forward strand.
CGCGGAAGGATACGTCGCCATGAAAGAACAGGGGATGCAGGTTGTCCCCATTGCGAAGGCGATTCATTTCGGCCGGGTGCATTACAAATCCAGCATCATTGTGCGTGCGGACAGTGGCATCAATTCAGTCGCAGACCTCAAGGGTAAGACCTTTGCGTTTGTAGCCCCGACATCGACGTCAGGCGGGCTGGCTCCCTTGTACATGCTTCATCAGAATGGCGTGGCGACGGCTGACCTGAAGCGGATCCTTTATACCGGCAACCAGGAAGCATCGATGCTTGCCGTGAAAAACGGCAAGGTGGACGCCGCGGCGGTCGCCGATCATTACTGGGAATACTGGAAGAAAGCCGGCTTGATCTCGTTCGACAGCTATGATGACAAGAGCGACAAGATCGTCAACGGCGACTTGAAAATCATCGCCGCCATGAGCGTGCCTGAAATGCCGATGGTGGTACGTTCCGATCTCGACAAAGACTCCATCGAGAAACTGAAATCCGGCTTGCTCAGCCTGCCTGAAGGAACGCTGGGAAAAACCGGCTTTGCCGGCGATATTAGCGGTTTCGCGCCAACGGCGGATTCGGACTACACAATCGTGGAGGACATGAAAAAGATCGGCGCGAAGAATTCCGCGAAAAAATGACAACGAAAGGGGCGGCCCGATCGGCGGCCGCCCCTTGTTTGCCGTGTACCTGATGCCGGCGCGCCTGGCGGATCGGTTTCGCCATCGGGGACTGCAAGGCCCGGCCTCAACTCAATAACCCATTCCATTGAGAGACCGTAGTACGGGACAAGCATTCACGCTTGCCCCCTTTTTCCAATTGTCCGGTCGCGTCCTGCGGACGTGCACATATCCAACAGGCGTGACGTCCGAGCCCAAATAGACTTGTCCGCGCCATCGTCAGGGATGGCGCGCGACGAACACCGGATGGAATCTGGAAAGCCGGTTATGCGAGCGAGTCGATCTCGCGGAAAAGTACCTCGTCGATAACGATTTCTTTCGTGCGGCGGGCCTTCTCTTCGTGCTCGAAGTCTCCCGGGACCATGACCTTGTCGAAACCCTTCGCCGGCCGGGCCGCCCGGATCTGGGTGCGGAGATCCTCGACCTTCTGAGTGAACTTATCATCGCCGACGAAAACGCCGGGATTGATCGCCAAGAAGAAGTCTCCCTTGGTGCTCCTATTGCTCATGTTCATCGTTCCAGCGACGCCTTTACCGACTTCCGATCCCGACAAGGCCCCGGACAGGATGTCGACGAAGACGGACAGACCGGATCCCTTCGGTCCGCCGACCGGGAGCAACGCGCCGTTGAGGGCCTCGGTCGGGTCGGTGGTTGCCTGTCCTGATGCGTCGATCGCCCACCCTTCGGGAATAGACTTCTTAGCGCGCTGGGCCAGCACGATCTTGCCGCGTGCGACGACGCTCGTCGACATGTCGAGCACGATCGGCCGATCTCGCGTCGGGCAGGCGAGCGCAAGGGGATTGGTTCCAAGCAGCTTGTCCACCGCGCCGTGAGGCGCGACGCCCGGTTCGGTGTTCGTCGTCACCAGCCCGATGAAACGCGCATTGGCCAGTTTTTCCGCGTACCACGCCAGCATCCCGATGTGGGCCGAGTTGCAGACGCTAATCGCGCCCAGTCCGAAGCTGCGAGCTTTCTCCATGGCGAGCATGATCGAGCGGTTGGCGACAACAGGGCCCAATCCCCTGTCGCCGTCCAGCACGCCGATCGCGCCGAAATTCGTAATCAGCGAGGGCTGGCAGGCGGGGTTGATGGCGCCGGCCTTGATGCCCTCGATCCATTTTGGCACCCGCACAACGCCATGGGAATCATGGCCGCGAAGGTTTGCCTCCACAAGGACGTCGCTGACAATCTTGGCGTCTTCCTTGCTCACGCCGTGGTGTTCAAACACGCTTGCCGTGAGTTTTCTCAATGCGATGGGTTGGATAAGCACAGTTGGCCTCATCAAGAGTTTGCGCAGCTGGGCATACCCGCACGCCGCGACGTTGCCCCGTGGCAGAGACCATAACTTAAGCAGTTTTCGTCCATCTCATGAGAAAGAGATATACGCGACATAAGCGGATACAGCTTGAGTTTCAGCAGGAGTGTGGCCAGTTTTGACCAGCAAAGTATTTTGTCTAGTATCAGAGTCGTAAGAGAGTTGGGCTGAGGGAGGATGTCAAATGAAAGATCGTTCTGTACAGAAAGCTGACGATCCGATCGTGAGGATCGCTCATCTCCGAAAATCCTACGGCGAGTTCGCCGCCATTAAAAATATCAACCTAACGTTTCGCGAAGGCGAGTTCGTGGTTCTCCTGGGACCGAGCGGCGTAGGCAAGTCGACGCTGCTTCGTTGCCTGAATCTGCTCGTGCGCCCGAGCGAGGGCCAGCTGTGGATCAATGGAAGCGACCTTGCGAACCTGTCGCGAAGCCAGCTGCTGAAGGCCCGCAGGAAGATCGGCATGATCTTTCAGGAATTTCACCTGGTCGACCGTCTCTCCGTGCTGACCAACGTCATGTGCGGCCGCTTGAGCGATCTGCCGCTCTGGCGCGCGCTGGTCTACAAGTTTCCGGAAGAAGACCAGATTGCCGCTGCCAGGGCGCTTTGCCGGGTCGGCCTTGAGAGCGAGGAGCTTTGGCATCGGCGCGCTGACCAGCTGAGCGGAGGGCAGAAGCAACGCGTCGCCATCGCGCGGGCGTTGATGCAATCGCCGTCCGTGCTGCTGGCGGACGAGCCGATTGCGAGTCTGGACGTCATCATGCGCGCGCAGATCATGGAGTTGATCTCGGACATCGCTCGCAAGGACAAGATCACCGTGATCATGAGCCTCCACCAGATCGACGTGGCGCGGCGTTATGCCGACCGCGTGATTGCGCTCAACCAGGGCGAGGTTTGCTTTGACGGGCCGCCTGCGCAACTGGACGAAGAAGCGGTTGCCCGGATCTTCCAAAAGGCGCCGCATGTCGTCCATTGAAGTCGCCCGTCCGATGTCGCGCCAGAAGCGCATAACGTATCGCCGGGTTTGCTTCTTGGCGGCGGCCTTGTCGCTTCTCGGTCTCACGATCTGGTCGGCCATCGGAACAGAAGTGAGCCTCGGGAGGCTGGCGACCGGCGTGCCGCAGATCATGGCGCTGCTCGAACGCATGTTCCCGCCAAATCTCAGCATGTTGTCGAGCCTGCTGTGGCCGACGATCGAAACTATCGAAATGGCGCTGTTGGGTACGACGCTGCCGATTTTTATCGCTGTTCCTCTCTCGCTGCTGGCGGCGAGTAACACCGCGCCCAATCAGCTTATTCTGCTGTGTACGCGCGTCGTCGCGGCGTTCCTGCGCACCGTGCCCGATCTGGTGTGGGGCATGATCCTAGTCTCGGCGGTCGGCCTAGGGCCAATGCCCGGCGTGCTGGCTCTTACGCTTCACGCCATCGGGGGCATGACCAAATTATTCTACGAGGCCATCGAGAGCAGCGAGAAAGGGCCGATCGAAGCGATGCACGCCTTGGGCGCGGGCCGGATACACACCATTCTGTTCGGCGTGTTGCCGAATGTCCTTCCGTCGATGATTTCCAGCACATTGCTGTACTGGGAATACAACAACAGGTCGGCGGCGGTCCTCGGCCTTGTCGGCGCCGGCGGCATTGGTTTGGCCATGACCCAGGCGCTCGCGGATTTCCGCTACCGCGACGTTTCGATGTGCCTTTTGGTGATTGTTGTCATACTCGTCGCAATCGACTTTTTCAGCGCGAGCCTCCGAAAGAAAGTCATCTAGAGATGCCGACACAGAATCTGCCGCAGCGTCGTGTGCGACCTGTCAATTGGCTGATCGGTCTGGCCGCGATTGCTGTTTACGCAATTTCCATTCGCGGGACCGAATTCGAGCTCGAGGCGTTGAAAGACGGCTATCCCGCGATCCGCGATATGGTCCTGAAAATGGTTCCGCCTGACTGGAGCTATTGGCCGCAACTCATCAAGCCGTTGATTGAAACCATTCAGGTCGGGATCATATCGACAGTGTGCGCTTCCCTTCTGAGTATTCCGATCGCGGTGCTGGCTTCGCGGAATCTTACACCCAGCCTTTACATTTATTATCCGGTCCGGATCGTCCTGACCATCTTCAGGGCGGTTTCGGAAATCGTCTGGGCGTTGATTTTTGTCGTTGCCGTGGGGCTCGGGCCGTTCGCTGGCGTCATCGCCATCATAATTTTCTCGATTGGCGCGCAGGGCAAACTTCTGTCGGAAGCGATAGAGGCGGCACGGGGCGGTCCTCTCGAAGCGCTTGCGTCATCCGGTTGCCCGCGATGGAAAGCCTTCATGTACGGCGCCTGGCCTGCGGTATGGCCGAACTACATTTCGATCTGTCTGTATTTCTGGGATCACAACACGCGGTCGGCCGCGATCCTCGGCTTCGTCGGCGGCGGCGGCCTTGGCTACAATCTATTGTTCTCTCTTGGCTCTTATCAATTCCCGAAAGCGTCGCTCACGATCATTGTGCTCGTCGGGTTGATCGCCGTGATCGATCAGATCAGCCAGCGGCTTCGCAAGCAGGTTCTGTAATCATTGCCGATGCGAATGCGCGCGCGTTCGAGTCGCGTGTCTTGTTGCGCGACGCATCGTTGCGCAGCGCGTTGCTGGGGAAGCGTTTCGTTGCATCATCAAGCAATAACCTCGCGTTATGAGATCAATAACAAGATAGGCATTGCGACTGTACGCTGCAAAAAATAAAGCTATCAACAATCATTCAGTCGGAGTTGCGAGTTTCAAATGTCAAAGAATTCCATACGCGCCGCGTTCGAAGCTGACAGACTTTTCCACGCGATGGCGGCCCACAATCCGCTGAGCGCTCGGTTGGCGGAAGAGGCGGGGTTCAACGGTATTTGGGCAAGTGGCTTCGAGGCATCGGCGGCGGCCGGCGTGCCCGACGCCAGCATCATCAGCCTCGATCATCATTTGCAGATGACGCGCGCAATGGCATCTGCAGTTGCGATTCCCGTTATCGCGGATATCGACACCGGCTACGGCAACGCGATCAACGTCATGCATGTGGTGCGGGAGTATCACCGCGCAGGCGCGGCAGCCGTGGTGATGGAGGACAAGCATTTTCCGAAGGATACAAGTCTGCTGGCCGGAGGCCGCCAGGAGCTGGTGTCGATCGAGCAGTTTGTCGGCAAGATCCAGGCGGCGAAGGCGACAGTCGCCGATAAGGAATTTCTGCTGCTCGCAAGAACCGAGGCGCTGATCGCGGGTCAAGGCCAGGATGAGGCCTTGAAACGCGCCAGTGCCTACGAGAAGGCGGGGGCAGACGCAATCGTGGTTCATTCGAAGTCGCGCACTCCGGACGAAGTCATCAAGTTCGTAGAGGCGTGGAATGGTGGCGTGCCGATCGTCCTGATTCCGACGGCCTATCCTGATCTGACCGAGGCGATGATCGCGAAGCTGAAGAAGGTCGGCATCGTCATTTACGGCAATCACTGCGTGCGCGCGATGGTGACTGCCTTGCAGGATGTATTTGGACAAATCCGGGCTGACGGCGGGATTCACAACGTCGACAAAAAAATTGTGTCGGTCGAACGGATCTTTGAACTCCAGAACGTCGCGAAAATGAAAGAGTCCGAAAAAAAATATCTCAGATAACGACGAGCGGAGTCGCGGCGTCTGTCACCCTAGCAACCAGAGGAATGAAATGCGTAAATATCTCAAAACCAGAATGACGAGCGATCAGGCTGCGGATACCGGGCAGGTCGAAAAGGTCGCGCGCGACATCTTAAATGACATTCGTACGAAGGGTGACGCAGCTGTCAGGGAATATTCGCATAAGCTCGACAATTGGAACCCTCAGGATTTCAAGGTCACCGCAGACGAGATTCAGGGTGCGGTCAAGAACATGTCCAAGATATTCAAGGAAGACTTCGCGTTCGCGAAAAAGCAAGTCGTTGAGTTCGCGAAGATGCAGCGCGACAGCATGCACGAATTCGAGCGCGAGACGGAGCCCGGCATCCTACTCGGCCAGAAGCTGATTCCGATTGAGGTTGTCGGAGCGTATGTTCCGGCAGGAAAGTATCCCATGATCTCGGCCGCGATCATGAGTATTAGCACGGCGAAAACCGCGGGGGTGGATCGCGTCATCGCCTGCGCGCCGCCGCTGGCGGGCAAGGGTATCTATCCTCCGCAGCTGTTCGCCCTGCACATGGCCGGCGCCGACGAAATCTTCGCGCTGGGCGGCGTGCAGGCGCTAGGCGCGATGGCGTTCGGATGCGTCGGGATGAAGAAGGTCGATATGATCGCGGGTCCGGGCAACGCCTATGTCGCAGAAGCCAAACGGCAGCTGTTCGGCGAGGTTGGGGTGGATCTCCTGGCGGGACCGACCGAAATCGCTGTGATCGCCGATGAAAGTGCCGATCCAAAGCTGGTGGCGACCGATCTTCTCGGGCAAGCCGAGCATGGGCCGACCAGTCCGGCGTGGCTGTTCACGACGTCGGAGCGCATCGGTCGCGAGGTTATCAAGGAGATCCACGAGCAACTGAAGACGTTGCCGACGGCGGACGTCGCGGCCGTCGCATGGGAGCGTAACGGCGAGGTCATTGTGGTCGACAGCGACGATGAAGCGATCGAGGTCAGCGATGAGTATGCGCCGGAGCATCTCGAGGTCATGACGTCGCGCGACGACTATTACCTCAAGAATTTGAAGAACTACGGAAGCCTGTTTGTGGGTGAGGAGAGCACGGTTGCCTACGGCGACAAGGGCGTCGGCACCAATCATACGCTGCCGACGAACAAAGCGGCGCGGTACACCGGTGGCCTATGGGCCGGCAAGTTCATCAAGACAGTGACCTATCAGCGATTGTCCGCCGCTGCCAGTTTGCGGATCGCGCCGATCATGGGTCGGATTTGTGAAATCGAGGGAATGCTCGCGCACAAGATCACCACGGACGTGCGTGTGACGCGATATCACAACAGTCAGGCGTGAGGCTTTTTTGACCTCTTTTACTAACCGGCAGGGATGACAATGGATCAGATTGCCCCGGTGGTCTGCAAAGGGCAGCACACCACCATCGACAAGCTATTCTCGCTCGAAGGTCGAGTTGCACTCGTAACTGGAGCTTCGTCGGGGATCGGTCGCAGGATGGCGTACGCGCTTGCGGGCGCCGGGGCAAACGTTCTGTTGTTGGCGCGTCGTGCCGATCGGCTTCATGACGCGGTCGTCGAGATTCGGCGGGAGTACGGCGTCAAGGCCGCTGCCCTTGAGGTCGATCTGCTGGCGAGCCAGGATTTTGACAGTCTTGCCGCACGCGCGGCGCAGTTCTTCGGCGCTCCCGATATTCTCGTGAATTCCGCAGGCATCAACCTGCGCGAGCCTTGGAACCAGATCTCGGAAAAGAGCTGGAATGAAACACTCCGTCTGAACCTTTCGGTTCCATTTTTTCTTGCACGCTCGCTGGTGCCCGCGATGCAGGAGCGTGGGCAAGGCAACATCATCAATATTGGCTCCCTTCAAACGTACCGGGCGTTTCCCAACGGCATCCCCTACGGCGCATCCAAAGGCGGCATTGCCCAGCTCACGCGGGCGATGGCGGAGGCGTGGTCGAAGAACGGAACCATCATCGTCAACGCGATCGCGCCCGGGTACTTCCTGACGGAGCATACGGCGGTCGTGTTCGAGAAAGATCCGGCGATGATTGCCCACCACAAGAAAATGACCGCCGTTGGCCGGAATGGCGAACTTGAGGATCTGGACGGTGCCACGATTTTCCTGGCGTCGCGCGCCTCCGCCTATATTACCGGCCAAGTTCTCGCGGTTGACGGCGGCTATACCGCCAAATAGCGGGCGCGAAAGAGCGGCACGGCATCGAATGTCCGTTCTGTCGGAGCGGACATCGCATCAAGCGGGGAGTGCAGGCTCAGCGAGGACCAGTTGAATATCCTGATCATCGATCTATTCGGGATGGCGATGCTTCTCATGTGGGGGCTGCGCATGGTGCGAACCGGCGTGACGCGCGCGTTTGGAGCGCGGCTGCGCCACGCCCTGGCGGTCAGCACGCGCAACAGGGTCATGGCGTTCGTGACGGGTCTGCTGGCCACGTTGGCCCTGCAAAGCAGCACAGCAACGTCCGTGCTGACGACGTCATTTGCCAGCCGTGCTTATGTGACGACCGCCATGGCGATGGCGATCATGCTGGGCGCGAACGTTGGCACCGCCGTGGCCGCCAAAATTCTCAGTTGGGAGATCCATTGGCTGTCGTCGCTGCTCATTCTGATCGGCGTTAGCATCTTCAGCCTGTCCAGTACCAGCCGTCCCAAGGCGATCGGCAGGGCTTTCATCGGGCTCGGTCTCATGCTGCTTGCGCTGCATTTGATCGGCGCTGCCAGCGAACCAATGCGCAAGTCGCCGGTTATCGGCGCGTTGCTGTCGGTACTGAACCAGGCGCCGATTGTCGGCTTCTTTCTGAGCGGGATCATGACGTTGGCAACCGCCTCGAGTCTTCCGGTGATCTTTCTTATCATTTCATTGGCCACCGGGGGCACGATCGATTCAGAGCTCACGCTCTATCTGGTTTTTGGCGTGAATGTCGGCGGCGCAATGGTGCCGTTGCTGGCGATATCCAGCGGGCCAGTCGCCAAACGGGTGCCGCTGGGGAACCTCGCGCTCCGTCTGGCCGGCTTCATTGCAATCGTTCCTTTCGCCGGTCCGGTCGCGGCGCAGCTGCAGTCCTTTGCCGGAAATGGCGCGAGCTTTGTGATGGATTGCCATCTGCTGATCAACGTCGTGCTCGCAGCTGCATTCCTGCCTTTTGTTGGAACGCTGGGGAATGTGCTCGATCGCGCGCTGCCGGAGCCGACCGCGGCAGAGCACGGGCCAAGGTATCTCGACGAATCGTGCTTGGACAATCCGGGCCTGGCGCTGGCCTGCGCCGCGCGTGAAACAATGCGCGTCGGCGACCAGATCGACGCGATGTTGTCGACGAGCCTGAGGGCGCTTCAACTGAACGACATCAAGCTCTGCGGCGCTATTGGAAAAATGGATGACGAAGTCGACGATCTTCAGGAGGCCATCAAACTGTATCTGGCCAAGCTGGGAAGAGAGGAGCCGGTCGACGAAAAGGACGCTCAGCGATCGACCGAGATCATTTCCTTCGCGATCAATCTTGAGCACATCGGCGACATCATCGACAAAAGTCTGAGAGAGCTGGCGGAAAAGAAAATCAAGCACCAGGCGGCCTTCTCGAAAGAAGGTTCTGAAGAGATGGAATCCCTTTTTGCACGGACACGCGAGAACCTGCGGATTGCTCAAAGTATTCTCATCTCGCAGAATATCGAGCTGGCGCGGCGTCTTGTCAGTGAAAAAGTTCATATCCGCAGGTTTGAACAATCGTCCGCCGAGAATCACCTTCAACGCCTGCGCGATCGGCGAATCGAGAGCCTGCAGACCTCCACGATTCACCTGGACATCATGCGAGACCTGAAACGGATCAACTCCCACATCATATCGGTTGCCTATCCCGCGCTCGAACTGGCGGGTGAACTTAGGGAGAGCCGGTTGAAGGGCCTGGAAGACGCTGACGACAAGGCATTGCTGACCGCTGACACGCCGACCTTCCGCTAGTCGCGTCAATTCGCCCTGCGACGTGGCTTGTCAGTTCGTTAATTTGCGTTGAAAGTAGCGCCGATCTCATCGGCCGCGCTGACGCTATCGAGCGTGGTCTGAACCATTTGAGCGGCCATGATATATGCACAGCTAAAGGCATTCCATGCGGTTGCGATGGAGGGCAGTTTCACAAAGGCGGCGGAACGGCTGCGGGTAAGCCAGCCAGCGGTGTCAAAGCAATTAAAGGAGCTGGAGGAAGCCTACGGCGTCAAGTTGTGCTCGCGGCATGGCGGCCAGGTTAAACTTACCGAGCATGGGGAAAAATTGCTTGATATCATCAAGGATATCTTCCTGCTGGAAGATCAAGCCGATGATTTTCTGCGGTCTGCCAAGGGCATGGAGCCGATGAGCTTTCGCGTCGGCAGCGATGCGCCTTATTCCGTGAGCGAGCTAATGTCGCGGTACTGTCAACGCCATCCGACCTTGCCTGTGTCTCTCACGATCAGCACCGCCGAGGAAACCGTTCGAAAGCTTCTGTCGGCTGCGATCGACGTGGCGGTGCTTATCCGGGTCGATCCGGATCCCCGCCTGCATATCGTGCAGTTTGCGGAACATACGATCATGGTGATTGTACCGGTCGATCATGCCTGGAGCGACCGGGAGAGCATCCAGATCGGCGATCTGAATGAGCAGCCTATGGTTGTCCGGTCAAAACAGGTGTCGCTGACCAGCAGGGTGTTCGATCGCGCCTTGCGCGTTGCCGGCGTCCGGCCGGTGACCACGCTGGCCGTCGACAGCCGCGAGGCGATGAAGGAAGCTGTTGCGGCGGGAGTGGGGATCGGCGTGATCCCGGAGATCGAAGCGGTATCGGACAGGCGGCTCAAACCCCTTCGCGTCTCCGACGCGACCATGACAATTCCGGAGAACGTCGTCTGTCTGAAGGAGCGCCGCAATTTCAAGGCAATCGCATCCTTCCTTCAGGTTGCGAGCACGCTCGCAACCCGGGATCGAAGCAAGGCGCTCAAGTAATTTCTAGTCTGCCATCGACTGCAGCATCGAAACTCGTTGCGATACGATGTCCAGCCATGCCGCAGCCTTTGGAAAGTCGAGTTTCCAGTCCTTCCCGATTCGGAGGAGTTCTTTCCGCAGATCGAGATAGGATAGCGCGCAAGCCAGCCCCGCGCCGTCGACGCTGAACCGCTCCAGGCTTGGCAGCTCGTGGGATTCGAACTGTCCGAGCGCGCGCCAGATTGCCGTCTCTTGCCGCTCCATCCAGTACGGTGATTGCTGATCGCCGGGCCGGAACTTGTATTCCCATCGCCGGGCCAGGGACGCATCCATGATTCCATGGGCGAGCGCGTGCCTTGTCAGAATGCGCCAGCGGTCATAACCACCCGCGGGGATCAGCCGGCCGAAGCTGTGACGTAAATCGAGGTAATCACAGATCACCAGCGAATCATAGATTACTTGGTTGCTGGGCGTGACGAGGGCCGGCACCTTGCCGAGCGGATTGGCATCGATATGGTCCTGATTATCCTTCCAGACATCAGTCTCGATCAACTCAAAATCGTCGGCCTGATTTGTCTCGATCGCAAAGACAAGGACTTTGCGCGCATAGGGTGAGGTCCGGGAGTAGAACAGTCGGTGTCCGGTCATGCCTGCCGCCCCCGCAAGGCCATCGTGCCGGCGAACCGTGCAGCACTTCCAAGCTCGCTTTCGATCTCAAGAAGACGATTGTACTTCCCGACGCGGTCGGACCGCGAGAGTGAGCCTGTTTTCAACTCTCCGGCGTTTGTGGCCACCGCGAAGTCGGCGATTGTCGTATCCTCGGTCTCGCCTGAGCGATGCGAGATGAGGCACGAGAACATTGAGCGGTGTGCCAGTTCAACAGCGCGCATGGTTTCGGACAATGTTCCGACCTGATTGGGCTTGACCAGGATGGCGTTGCCTGCCTTTGTCTTGATGCCCTGTGCTAGTCGTTCGTAATTGGTGACGAACAGGTCGTCGCCCACGAGCTGAACCTTGTTTCCGACACGGGCGGTAAAGGCCTTCCACCCGTCCCAATCGTTCTCCGCCATGCCGTCTTCGATCGAGACAATTGGATACCGGCCGATCAGCGTCTCGTATTCGGCAATCATTTCATCGGCGGATAGGCGGCGGCCTTCTCCCGACAGCACGTAGGTTCCGTTGTCGTAGAGTTCGCTCGCGGCGGGATCGATCGCAATCGCAACGTCCTCGCCGAGGCGATAGACCGTCTTATCCACGGCCTTGGCAATCAGTTGGAGTGCATCGTCCGCCTTCGACAATTGTGGCGCGAAGCCGCCTTCGTCACCCACATTCGTCGCGTGGCCGGCATCCATCAGGATACCCCGCAAGGTGTGGAAGATTTCGGTGCCCATTCTGAGAGCTTCGCTGAAAGATGGAGCTCCAATCGGAACCAGCATGAACTCCTGAAAGTCGAGCGGATTATCCGCGTGCGCGCCGCCATTGATGACGTTGAAGAAGGGCAGCGGAAGCACGTGGGCATTGACGCCGCCGAGGTAACGATAGAGCGGAAGGTGATTGGCTTCCGCCGCCGCACGGGCCACGGCCAGACTGACGGCCAGAATAGCGTTGGCGCCAAGACGCGTTTTGCCCGGCGTGCCGTCGAGTTCACAAAGAATGGTGTCGATGGCCAGTTGCTGTTCCGCATCGTGCCCGACCAGCGCGTCCTTGATCTCGCCATTTGCGGATTTAACGGCGCCCAGAACGCCCTTTCCCCCGAACCGGTTTTTGTCGCCGTCTCGCCGCTCGAGAGCCTCGTGCTCGCCGGTCGATGCTCCGGAGGGTGTGCTCGAAATGCCAAATGCGCCGTTTTCCAGCGTGACGCGGGCTTCGACGGTCGGGTTGCCGCGGCTGTCCAGGATTTCGCGTGCGACGATGTTTGTGATTGCGGTCATTCGGGTCCCCTTGGGCTCGTGGCGAGCGGTTTAGAGATTGAGAGGACTCGTTGATTACGCACGGCTGGGAGAGGGTCAAGCGCAACAGAATTATACGCAATATAACTGGAAAATATGTGCATCGTGGAGAGGGTTACGATAACGAAAGGAAAGTGTTGCCGTCGGCGCTTTTCTGAAATTTGTCGCCTCTCGCCTTCCCGGAGTATCCATCATGAATGCCTGGCCTCACGCCAATTCACGCAGTGCCGTTGTTATCGGCGCAGGGCCGGTGGGCGTATGCAGCGCGATCTACCTTCAGAAGGAGGGTTTCGACGTCACGTTGGTCGATCCTCGTGGGCCCGGAGAAGGATGCACCGGCGGAAACACCGGTTGTTTTGGATTCGGTTACTGCGCGCCGCAGGCAACGCCCGGCATCGTGAAAAAAGTTCCGAAGATGCTTCGCGATCCGATGCATCCGCTGAAGATCAGATATTCGCACGCACTTTCGGCGCTGCCGTGGTTTTATCGGTTCGCGCGCGCGAGCGATCCGCAGCGGGTCGCCGAGATTTCCGACTCGATGTCCGCCATCCTGAAGAAAGCCGAGGAGTGCTACGCGCCGCTGATTGAAGAGTCCGGCGCCAGCAAATTGGTGAGGATGAAAGGGCGCGTCTGGATCTACGAGTCCGAAGCGTCGCTCAAGAAAGCCAGATACGCGCACGATCTCTGCCGGTCGCACGGCGTCATCGTCGAGGAACTCAGTTCGTCGGAAGTGGTCGATTTCGTTCCGCAGTTGAAGAAACCGAATCTTCGCGGCGCTTATATGCCCGGCAATGGGCACGTCACCAGCCCTTTGCGGTTTGTTCAGATCCTGGCGGAGAAGTTTGTGAATGACGGCGGCCGCATCCTGAAGGAGGAAGCGACGGACGTTGAGAAGATGGGGGATGGCCGCTCGCGTGTCAGTCTGAAGAGCGGCAAGTCATGCATTTCGGATTCGGTGGTCATCGCGGCGGGCGCCTGGTCGAAGCGGCTTGCCGCCAAGCTGGGCGACCGCGTGCCGCTGGAAGCCGAGCGCGGGTACAACATGGTTCTGCCCAACATCGATTTCGAATTGAAGCAGCCGATTGTTCTGGCCGACCGCTTTGTTGCGCTCACGTCGATGGACGACGGTCTCCGGCTCGGCGGCATCGCGGAATACGCGAATATCGACGCAAAGCCCGATTATCAGCGCGCGGAGCGGCTGTTCCGGAATGCGATGACGCTTTTCGGCGACATCTCCTATAAGGGCTCGACCCGAGGGATAGGGCCGCGTCCCGCGGTGCCGGATTCCTTGCCGATTATCGGGCGATCCTCCAGCAACCCCGCAGTGCTTTATGCCTTTGGACATGGGCACGCCGGGCTGACATTGGGCGGGATCACCGGGCGTCTCGTCATGGAGATGGCGGTCGATCGCGAAACCACCATCGACATCTCTCCCTACAGCCCGCGACGCTTCGCCGCTTGATCTGGTTCCGGCGTTCCTCCACGCCGGTCTCCCGAGACGCCCCACTAGAGCGGGACGTCCTGATACTTGCCCGGTGCTTCGGCACCGGGCTCTTTTCAATTGGGCGGAGCTACCGATCATGACGCCAGTTCCGCCAGATCATTTGTCCATCAGGCGGCTTCTTGTCGCGAACCGCTCCGAGATTGCAATCCGGGTGTTTCGCGCCGCCACCGAGCTCGGCATCAGAACCTTTGGCGTCTATGCAGACGCGGACAAGCTATCGCTTCATCGCTTCAAGGCCGATGAGGCTTATCCGCTCGACCGCGATAAAGGTCCGCTGGAAGCCTACCTGTCGATCGAGGATGTGATCCGCATTGCGAAAGATCACAGCATCGACGCCATTCATCCGGGATATGGCTTTTTGTCCGAAAGCCCGGAGTTCGCGGATGCCTGCGCCGCCAATAAAATCCTGTTCATCGGCCCGTCGCCTGCGACCATGCGAACCCTGGGCAACAAGATCGCGGCGCGGACGCTGGCTGTCTCCTGCGGCATTGCTGTGATGCCCGCGAGCGCGCCGCTGCCGGACGACCCGGGCATGATTCTGGCGGCGGCGGATGCGATTGGCTATCCGGTGATGATCAAGGCCTCCTGGGGCGGGGGTGGCCGTGGAATGCGGCCGATCGAGAATAGAGCTCAACTCGTCGATGCGGTGCTGAGCGCCAAGCGTGAGGCGAAGTCTGCTTTTGGAAAGGATGAAGTCTACCTTGAGAAACTGATGCGGAAGCCCCGCCATGTCGAGGTGCAGATCCTCGGCGATTGCCACGGCAATCTGGTACATCTGTTCGAGCGCGACTGTTCGATACAGCGCCGCAATCAGAAAGTCGTCGAGCGAGCGCCGGCGCCGTTTCTGAGCGCCGCCGCGCGAGAAGCGCTTTGCGCGTCCGCGATCAAGATCGGCCGGGCATCCAACTACTGCAGCGCGGGCACCGTTGAATTCCTGATGGATGCGGATACCGGGAAGTTCTTCTTCATCGAGGTCAACCCCCGCATTCAAGTCGAGCATACCGTAACCGAAATGGTCACCGGTCTCGATATCGTTAAGGCCCAGATCAGGATTGCCGCGGGTGGGCGGATTGGCGATGCGGCGGAAACGGGTATTCCCTCGCAGGCCGACATTCGTCTGTCGGGTCACGCAGTCCAATGTCGGATCACGACGGAAAATCCGGCGAATGGCTTCATTCCCGATCATGGAAAGATCACGGCCTATCGTGGCGCCATGGGGTTTGGAATTCGCGTTGATGGCGGGACGGCGTATGCAGGCGCCATGGTGACGCCGTTCTACGATCCGATGCTGGAAAAGGTAACAGCGTGGGCGCCGACTAGCGGCGAAGCGGTCGATCGAATGGCACGCGCCCTGAATGAGTACCGGATCCGCGGCGTTGCAACAAATCTCGCATTTCTTCACAACGTCATCACGCATCCGCGTTTTCGCGCGAACGACTATACAACGCGGTTCATTGATGAGACGTTGGAGCTGTTCGATTTTGGCAAGCGCAAGGATCGCGCGACGAAGCTGCTAACCTGGATCGCCGATGTAACCGTCAACGGTCACCCCGATACGCGCGGCCGAGCCAGACCAGTTGCGGAGGCGCGGGCGCCGGAGATTCCTGCCTTCAAGAATTCTCCGCAGGACGGAACGCGACAGATACTGCAACGGCTGGGACCAGCCGGGTTCGCTACGTGGATGAAATCGCAAACGCGCGTCCTCGTCACCGACACCACCATGCGCGACGCTCATCAGTCGTTGCTGGCGACCCGCGTCAGGACGAGGGATATCGCCGCGATTGCGCCGGCATATGCTGCGGGCCTTCCGCAGCTGCTCTCGCTGGAATGCTGGGGTGGCGCGACATTCGATGTCGCGATGCGATTTCTGTCCGAGGATCCATGGGAGCGCTTGGCCCGGATTCGGGCGCAAGTGCCAAATATCCTGACCCAGATGCTTCTGCGCGGCGCGAACGGGGTTGGGTATGCCAATTATCCGGACAACGTGGTTCGGCACTTCATCGGCCAGGCTGCGCGCGCGGGAATGGATCTGTTTCGCATTTTCGATTGCCTGAACTGGGTCGAGAACATGCGGGTGTCGATCGACGCCGTACTAGACAGCGGCAAGCTTGCCGAGGGCGCAATCTGTTACACCGGCGACATTCTCGATCCGTCCCGCGCAAAGTATCCGCTCAAATATTACGTTGCGCTCGCCAAGGAACTCGAAGCCGCTGGCGTCCATATCCTCGGCCTGAAAGACATGGCCGGCTTGATGAAGCCGTCAGCCGCGCGTCTCCTAATTCGGGTGCTCAAGGAAGAGACCGGCCTGCCAATTCACTTTCATACGCATGACACATCCGGACTGGGTGGCGCGACGATTCTGGCGGCAGCCGAAGCGGGCGTGGATGCCGTGGACGCGGCAATCGACGCCATGAGCGGGACGACGTCGCAGCCGACATTGGGCTCCGTCGTCGCGGCGCTGGCGCAAACCGAGCGCGATACATGTCTGGACGTCGATGCGGTTCGCAGAATCAGCTTTTACTGGCAGGCTGTGAGGGCGCGCTACAGCGCGTTCGAAAGCGACCTGAAGGGCGGCGCATCAGAAGTCTACCTGCACGAGATGCCGGGCGGACAGTTCACCAACTTGATAGAGCAGGCGCGTTCGCTCGGCCTCGAAGCCCGATGGCACGAGGTGGCGAAGGCTTACCGGGCCGCCAACGATATGTTCGGGGACATCGTCAAGGTGACGCCGTCATCGAAAGTCGTTGGCGACATGGCCCTAATGATGGTGTCGCAAGGATTGACAGCGCAGAACGTGATGGACCCCGATCGCGAGATCGCATTCCCAGCTTCCGTCGTGGACATGCTGCGCGGAAATCTGGGCCAGCCCCCGGGCGGATGGCCGCCATCGCTTCAGGCGAAGGTTCTCAAGGGTGAAACGCCGATCATGCAACGGCCCGGATCGCTGCTGCCGCTGGCGGACCTGGCTCTGGAGCGCATCGAAGCAGAGAGAGTTTGCGGCCGGGCGCTGGAGGATACCGAATTTGCCACCTACCTGATGTATCCGAAAATCTTTGCGGAGTTTGACCGGTCACGGCAAAAATACGGGCCTGTATCTGTTCTTCCGACGGACGTCTTCTTCTATGGCGTGAAAATCGGTCACGAAGCTGCATTTGAGATTGAAGACGGCAAGACTCTGGTCGTGCGATTGATATCGGTTGGCCAAATCCGCAGTGACGGTCAGGTCAAAGTCCTTTTCGAACTTAATGGATGTCCACGCTTCATCACCGTTCCCGACAGGTCCGCGACTACCGCGGCCAAGGTTCGCGCGAAGGCGCAAGACGGGAATATCGGCCATATCGCGGCACCGATGCCCGGAATCGTCTCGACCGTCAACGTGACGAAAGGTCAGCGCGTGAAATCAGGCGACGCTTTATTATGTGTCGAGGCAATGAAGATGGAAACCGTCCTCGTCGCGCCATGCGACGGTCGCGTTGCTGAGATTCTGGTAAGTCCTGGAGTGCAAGTTGAGGCCAGAGACCTCCTTGTTGCAATTCTGGAAACGGACTGGAGTCATGAAAGCGGTGGGCAAAAAGCCGCGAGCGAGGCGAGGATCCTGTCGTGACAACAATTCCGATGCGTATTCGTCCGGTGCATCAGAACTTGGCGGATAGATCGCGCGTCGAAAACACGCATGACCGCTGTATTCGCGTATTTCGTTCTCGCATGTTGCGGAATAGTTATGCGTGCTTTGATAGCCGGCAAATTGCCCTCAGTAGCGGTCCCAGGCTGAGCGGTGCGACGGCAATTTGCCTTTCGCTAGTCGCGCTATGGCACTGTCATCGATCAGGGCCGTTGGGCTGGACAGGCTTTTGTCGAAAGCGAAACCCCATTTTCCGGCCGTAGCTCAAGCGGTAGGTTTTGGTCTAGGAAGGCCGAAAAAGCGTTATCTTTCAATGGAGGTTGACGGACACTCTCTCCGCCACATCGAATCTCCGTTCAATCAATCGCAAGGAGCGGATGTTGCGCCTCCCGTGACCACCGGTTCTAACGATATCGGCACGGATGGCCCGGAGGAGGCGCCTTTCGCGTTTTGGGCGACATTTCGCACGGTGGGGTGTTACGCTTCCGGGATTTGAACTCACTTCAAGGCCATTTCGGCGGCGAGGGATGGCGCACGAACGGCGGGTTTTGGTGAATGATAAAGACACTACTTCTAGAGTTAGGCTGCCCGTCGATATGAAAACAGCGCCTCAACGTTAGTGGGTTTCGCGATGTAGCGGACCACTGACTCGAACCCCCACCGCTCGCAGAGCAACTCACCGCCTCAAGCAAGATAGGGCCAAGTCCGCGCCCACCGTAAGGCCCAGCCAGTCTGGCAACGACCGCTCTGTCGGCTGGACCTTAGGCGAGTCTCAGCAAGCGCGCCCAAATCCCCGAAGATAGTAACGTCGGAGCGGTCGCCGTTCGCGTTAAGAAATGCCGCAACGAAATCGCAACGAATTGGGCGAAACGACCGTAAACAAAACGGGACGGAAGGGGCCGCCACAGCAAGAAAAATCAACAACTTAGAAAATGTTCACTGCGTTCGGGAAGCACGGTTCGGAGCTCGCGCGGCGTGTGCACGATGTGTGCACCGGAGGATCAAAGAAAATCTAGCGACAACCAACGTGGGCAAACTGAACTGAACGCGCGGCGGTGTCAGCGGCGCGTCGATGCCTAGGGGGGAAGTGATCTCGTTCGGCTGGCCGCGAAATTGCGCCGGCCGTTTGCCGCGCGCTCAATTCGCCAGAATGGGACCTTATGGAAATCTGCTGGGAGGTTGAACATGAACGATCGCTGCGGAACTGAGTTGTCTTCCGTTCGGTTGGTTCAATCGCGGCGAAACTGCGGGCGGCGCTTGGCGACGAAGGCTGCGATTCCTTTTTTTCGCGTCATCGCCGCGGCCGTTCGCGATAATCGATCCTTTTCGAGCTTCGAGCTGTTCCGACCAAAGGCGCGCGTCGGACGAAGCGCGCGCCGACGTTGCTCATCATGGACGAAGTTGGTCCGAACGCGACGCGGGATCGGAAGCCCACACGCTGCTTAGTGCAGCTGTTAGCCCGCTCGATGAGTATATTTCGTAGTCATTGTTGCGCGTTGCCCTGCCGCGAGGGGCTTCGCTCAGTAGCGTCTTCGGTGCCCACGAAATGGCCGGGCTGGAACGCGATACGAACGGTGGTAATCGGGCCGAGATCGCTCCAAGTGGTACGGTGCATGATCAACAGTGCCTGTCCCTGCCGCGTCTGCAACAACCGCGCGTCACGCCGGTTAGCGTTCTCGGCCGAGAAACCAAATTCGGCGCGCAGATACGGATAGTTGCGCACCAGCCATTCGTTGGCGTTTATTCGGCGGAAATCGGCCTGCTCCAGCCTCGGTACGGCGTGAGGATTGATCCAACGGTCCTCCAACTGGATGGGCTTGCCGTCACCATAATGCACGGTTCGAAGGTGCAGCAGGATCTCGCCTTCCGGCAGGCCGAGCCGTACGGCGACTTGCGCTGGAACCGGGCTGCGCCGTTGGGTCACCATGCGATGGCTGTAGGCCATGCCAGCCTGCTCGATTTGCTCCCGCACGATTGGAATGGAGAATGTCGCCTTGCGGGCCGGATTGACGGCAACGCGGGTGCCGGCCCGTCTACGACGATCCAGGAGCCCCTCGTCAGCCACGAGTTGCAAGGCCTTGTTGACCGTCGAGCGGGCCACGTCGAACTCGACGGCCAGCTCCGCCTCGTCTGGGATGCGATCGCCCTGGCGCCATTCGCGTTCGACTATACGACGCCGAACCTCGCTGGCGATGCTTTGCGCCTTGTGCACGGTCGGGCCGCCTTGTCTTTCGTTCACATCCGCTCCTGCAATCTGCCAATGCAGCCCAGATATTCGGCGATGATTTGCTCATGGTCCACATGCCGCCCATTGCGCACGACGTGGCGGCCTGCTGCCCAGACGTCGCGGACGAGACTGTCGTCGCCGGCAAAAATAAAGCTGTCGAGAATCTCGTCGCGCTCGCGAGCATAGAGAACCGGATTGAAGAGCGATACGGCGCAAAGATCGGCCCAAAGACCTGGGGCGATGGCTCCGCTCTCGCGACCCGCCGCCGTTGCGCCGCCGTCGAGCCCAGCCTCGTACAGCATCCGCCCGGTGGAGCGCCCCGGCTCGGCCAGAACGGCGCGTGCGCTGTCGCGCAGGCGCTGGCTGTATTCGAGCGTGCGCAGTTCCTCGACTAGCGAGATGCGGACATTGCTGTCTGAGCCGAACCCCAGTCGCCCTCCCGCTTCCTTCCATATCGTGCCGTTGAAAATCCCGTCGCCGAGGCTCGATTCCGTAATCGGACAAAGGCCGGCAGCGGCGCCGGTCACAGCCAGGCGGCGGGTTTCGTCCACAGTCATGTGTGTCAGGTGAATCAATGTCCAGCGCCGATCCGGGCTGTGGTTATCAAGCAGCCATTCGACGGGGCGGCGGCCATAAACAACCTCAACCTCCTCGATCTCGGGAATCTGTTCGGCGAGGTGCATATGCAGCGGGCGTTCGGGACGCAGGTTCACGCATAGCTCAAGCCCCTCGGGACTGACTGCCCGAAGTGAATGCGGTGCGACGCCGATTCCGGCATCGGACGGCAGGTGGCGCAATGTCCCCTCTACGGCCTCGAGGAGGCGCCCGAATTCGTCCGGCGTCGTCCCGAAACGCCGCTGGCCAGGCCCGCGAGGCCGCCGATCTACGCCGCCGAACTGATAGTGCACCGGCAGCAGCGTTAGGCCGATGCCCGTGCGCGCGGCCGCGGCGGCGATCCGCTCGGACATTTCGGCGACATTGTCATAGCGTGCCCCGCCCGGCTGGTGATGCAGGTAGTGGAATTCGACATTGGTGGCATAACCGGCCTCCAGCATCTCCATCTGCACAAGCGCCGCGATTGCTTCCACATCTTCAGGCGTGAGGTGGTCGAGGAAGCGGTACATAATCTGCCGCCAGGTCCAAAACGTGTCGCGCGACTGCAGGCCGCGCGCCTCCGAGAGGCCGGCCATTGCGCGTTGAAAGGCGTGCGAATGGACATTCGCCATGGCGGGCAGCAGCAACTCGACGCGTTCGCCGCCGGAGGACGACCCGGTTTCGACTTTCGCAATCCGCCCATCTACCCCGAGTTCAACGCGCACATTTTCCGCCCAACCTTCCGGAAGAAGCGCGTGCTTGGCCCAAATGGCGGTCATCCTTGTCTCCTTCGTTGGCTACGGCCAGGTTCGTCGCATCAATAAGTCTAGACATATTGGTATAATAAGATTAGACATATATATGTCTTATGTTCAGACTTATTACTTCATAGAGCTTGGCCGCGGAGGATGCGCGTCGGATGCAAATTCTCAGAAATGCCAGGATTGCAGGGGTGGGGGGCGGGGTGTCTGGGCTCCTCAACGGCGCTTCCATTGCGATCGAGGATGGCCGGATCGCCTGGGTCGGTCTCGACGCAGACCTGCCAGCCGCCCATAGCGATGCTCCTACACGCGATCTCGAAGGCCGGCTCGTAACGCCGGGCCTGATCGATTGCCATACGCATATTGTCCACGGCGGCGACCGCGCCGGCGAATTTGAGATGCGGCTCGAGGGGGCGAGCTACGAAGAGATCGCCCGCTCCGGCCACGGCATCCTGTCTACCGTGCGCAGCACCCGCGAGGCCGACGAGGAGAAGCTTCTGGCGCTGGCGCTGCCGCGCGTGGACGCCCTGATCGCCGAAGGCGTCACCACACTGGAGATCAAGTCTGGCTACGGGCTCGATGTCGCTTCCGAGATCCGGATGCTCCGAGTCGCACGCCGCATTGGCAAGGTGCGCCGCGTCCACGTCGTCACCACTTGGCTCGCGGCCCACGCCCTCCCTGCAGAATACCGCGAAGACCGCGTCGGCTACATCCGCGAGGTGGCGATCGCCGGCATGGAGCGCGCCCATGCCGAGGGCCTGATCGACGCGGTAGACGGCTTCTGCGAAGGGATGGCCTTCACGCGCGACGAGATCGCGACGGTGTTCGATCGCGCGATCATGCTTGGCCTGCCGGTCAAGCTGCATGCCGAGCAACTCTCGGACCTCGGCGGCGCGGCGATGGCGGCACGACGCGGCGCACTGTCGGTCGATCATCTTGAATATCTGGGTGCCGACGGCATCGCGGCGATGGCCGCGTCCGGCTCGGTCGCGGTCTTGCTGCCCGGCGCCTTCTATACACTGCGCGAGACGAAGCATCCGCCCGTCGAGGCGCTGCGCACGGCGGGCGTAGCGATCGCGCTTGCGACCGACTGCAACCCTGGCACCTCGCCGCTCACCTCGATCCTGCTGACGATGAACATGGGCGCGACGCTGTTCCGCATGACCCCCGCCGAATGCCTGAGGGCAGTGACCTGCAATGCGGCCCGCGCGCTAGGCTTGGCGGACCGCGGCGTGATCTCGCCCGGTGCGCATGCTGATCTGGCGATCTGGGACATCCGTCACCCGGCCGAGCTTTCCTATCGCATCGGCTTCAATCCTCTGCACGCCCGTGTTTTTGGAGGACGATATGTCTGAACTCGCGCTACCCCAGGTCAGGTCACTCTGGTGGCGCCCGGCGCGTGTGGCGCGAGGGGAAATTCAACGCAACATCATCTTGGGCCAATTGTCGGCCTGACTAGGGGAATGAAAACTTGAACAATCCGAGACACAACATCCGCGATGTCTTCCCGGCGACCGGCACTGAGATCAGCGCCAAGAGCTGGCTGACCGAGGCGCCCCTGCGCATGCTGATGAACAACCTCCACCCCGACGTGGCTGAGAACCCGCATGAACTGGTGGTCTATGGCGGCATCGGCCGGGCCGCACGGACGTGGAAGGATTTCGACCTGATCGTCGACAGCCTGAAGCGGCTGGAATCCGATCAGACGCTGCTGGTGCAGTCCGGTAAGCCAGTCGGCGTGTTTCGCACCCACCAGGACGCGCCGCGTGTGCTGATCGCGAACTCGAACCTGGTGCCGCACTGGGCGAACTGGGACCATTTCAACGAACTCGACCGCAAGGGCTTGGCCATGTACGGCCAGATGACCGCAGGCTCGTGGATCTATATCGGCTCGCAGGGCATCGTTCAGGGCACATACGAGACCTTCGTCGAGGCCGGCCGCCAGCATTACGGCGGCGACCTGAAAGGCCGGTGGATCCTGACCGGCGGCCTTGGCGGCATGGGCGGCGCTCAGCCGCTCGCCGCTGTGATGGCAGGGGCGAGCTGCCTCGCCGTCGAATGCGACGAGGCGCGCGCCGATTTTCGCTTGCGTACCCGCTATGTCGATGAGAAGACGCACAGCCTCGACGAGGCGCTCGCGCTGATCGACAGCTGGACCAAGGCCGGCGAGGCGAAATCCGTGACGCTGATTGGGAATGCGGCCGAGGTCTTCCCCCAATTGGTCAAACGCGGCGTGCGCCCGGACATCGTTACAGACCAGACCTCGGCGCACGATCCGATTCACGGCTACCTGCCGCTCGGCTGGACGGTGGCGGACTGGCGCGCCAGGCAGGCGAGCGATCCAAAGGCGGTCGAGAAGGCCGCGCGCGCCAGCATGAGGGTGCAGGTAGAGGCGATGGTCGCCTTCCACGGGCAGGGCATCCCGACGGTCGACTATGGCAACAACATCCGCCAGATGGCGCTAGAGGAGGGATTGGAGACTGCCTTCGCCTTTCCTGGTTTCGTGCCCGCTTACATCCGCCCGCTCTTCTGCCGCGGCATCGGACCGTTCCGTTGGGTCGCGCTGTCGGGCGACCCCGAGGACATCTACAGGACCGACGCTAAGGTCAAGGAGCTGGTCAACGACCCGCATCTGCACAACTGGCTGGACATGGCGAAGGAACGCATCAGCTTCCAGGGCCTGCCGGCGCGGATCTGCTGGGTGGGTCTTGGCCTGCGCCACAAGCTCGGCCTCGCCTTCAACGAGATGGTGCGCAGCGGCGAGCTGAAGGCGCCGATCGTGATCGGCCGCGACCATCTTGACGCGGGCTCCGTCGCTTCGCCGAACCGTGAGACCGAGGCGATGCGGGACGGCTCGGACGCCGTCAGCGACTGGCCGCTGCTCAATGCACTCCTGAACACGGCGTCTGGCGCGACCTGGGTCAGCCTGCATCACGGCGGCGGCGTCGGCATGGGCTTCTCGCAGCATTCCGGCATGGTCATCGTCTGCGATGGAACGGAGCAGGCCGACAGGCGTCTCGCCCGCGTATTGTGGAACGACCCCGCGACCGGCGTCATGCGCCACGCCGATGCGGGATACGAGATCGCGATCGACTGCGCCCGAGAGCATGGCTTGAACATGCCGGGCATTCTCTGAGCGTTTTTCGGCGCCGCCGGCTGCCGGCGGCGCTCAGACATGCATGGCAACCGATAAGTCCGGGAAGAAAACGAGAAGGTCACGCGGAGGCGGTCGAGGCTCTGGCCGCTCTGCTGCCCGTGCCGGAGGGGTGGGATGAGCGAAGTGTTCGAAGTTACCCGTGGCACCTCTCCGGTCATCCTCGGCTTTCCCCACACCGGCGTCGACGTGCCTGCTGACATACGGAGGCGGTTAAACGACAACGGCCTGTTGCTGGCCGACACCGACTGGCATCTGCACAGGCTCTATGAAGGCCTGTTGCCCAATGCAACCATCGTGCGCGCCACCTTCCACCGCTATGTCATCGACGCCAATCGCGATGCGGAAGGCGTTACCCTCTATCCGGGCCAGAACACCACGACGCTGCCGCTGACCGATTTCGACGGCAAGCCGATCTGGAAGGAAGGGGCGGAGCCGACCGAGGCCGACATCGTCGCCCGGCGCGACGCCTTTCACCGGCCGTATCATGCAGCGCTGGCCGCCGAGATCGAACGCGTCAAGACCACGCATGGCGTTGCGGTGCTCTACGACTGCCACTCGATCCGCTCGCTGATCCCCTTCTTGTTCGAAGGCCGCCTGCCGGACTTCAATATCGCCACCGATGGCGGCGTCACCTGCGATCCGGCAATCGAGGCGGCCACCGTTGCGGTGACGGAAGTGGCCGAGGGCTACACCCATGTGCTCAACGGCCGCTTCCGCGGCGGCTGGACCACGCGCCATTACGGCCGGCCGCAGCAGAATGTGCATGCGATCCAGATGGAGCTGGCACAGGTCAACTATCTGGCCACCGAAGGCTTCCCCTTCGATTACGACGCGGTCAAGGCCGATCGCATGCGTCCCCACCTGAAGACCATTCTCGAGCGCATCGAAAAGGTCGCGGAGAGCAACAGGACCATGACCACCCCCGCCACAATGAACGCGAGGCGAAAAACGGCTTGCAACCTTCAAGCGCTCACACGCCGTTGAAATTGTTGAAGCGCTTCCGCCCAATACCATGGGAAACCTACTCAAGCGCGAACTGCGAGATCCCTGTTGGATCGGTCGCGGCGTCAGATCCGATGTTCTCGCGAGGGCTTCGCCGGTGAAGATGGTACCGGCCTGGTGCCTGGCTATGCGTACTACGTTGCTGCCTGAGATTTCCGGGCGACGCTTTTCGACGGCCGGGTCTGGAGGAGGCCGGACATCATCAGATCGACCATCGCGTCCGCGAATTCATCGCCGCGCAATTTTCCGGCCGGCGAATACCACTTGGGCAACCAGAAAATGGCTCCCATGAACGTAAAGACTGCCAGGCTCGGCTCTACCGGTCGAATGGACCCATCACGGATCCCCTTCTCAATGATCTTCACGAACATCTTGTGAAAGACGTCGCGCTGTTTGACGATCTCAGCGCGGTCCTGGTCCCGTAGAGCATCCATGTCGACCAAGACGGCGCAGGCCCCTAGCTCCGTGGTAAATGAAGAAATGTGCTGTCGCAGAATGTTTCGCAACTGCTCGGCACCCGTACCGCCCAGCGCTTTCCCATGCTCGAAAGCTTCTCCGGCAATACGCATAGTGACCTTATGCAGCTCGTAGAGGATCTCCTGCTTGTCCTTGACGTAGTTGTAGAGTGTTCCCTTCGAGACCTCTAGCGCCTCTGCAATGTCGTCAAGCGACGTATTGTGATAGCCGCGCTGCCCAAAAGCCTTGCCGGCTTCCTTGAGCACAGCCTCGCGCTTGAGGCGCCTGATCTTCATGCTAGTTTGCAGCGAGTTCTTCCAGGGTGCCAATGTGAACTCCCGAATCATGGTGCGCGAATCTCAATCTACCATCCGTCGCGCTAGCCTGGATCAACGGTAAATCATTTTTCTGACTGGGGATTACAGGTTTTTGCAGGCTGCGTAAAACATAATATCTGTCGATAGGGCAGCCGACTGGGGCGGGCAGAAAACATCATTCCAGATGGCGGCGCAGACCCTCAGTAGAAGTGATGACCAGGGTGCTTCGCGTTTTACTGGCTCGCCCCTTTGCACACGCGCGCAGCCACTAGCCAAAAAAAAGCCAGAGTCCCGATGGGAGCTCTGGCAGTCTCGGGAGGAGAGGAAGTAGGTTCCTTCGCTCAGTCTCAACAAATATCATGTTGACTATGAAGTCAATATTTTATATCGTTTGAACATACATGGTGACGCGAACTGCTCGACCCGGGAGGCGACATGCCGGAAGCCGCGTGGCTTGCTGATGACCACCGTGCCTTCGGCCAGACGGTCCGGAAATTTCTTGAGCGGGACTACGAGCCCCATCGCGCACGTTGGACGCGGGAGCGGCGCGTGCCCCATGCCTTCTGGGAGCAGGCGGGCGCGCTCGGCATCCTCGGCGCCTCCACGCCGGTCGAGTATGGTGGGTCGGGCCTGTCGCGAACCTTCGATCTGGTCACCTATTTGGAGCAGGGCCGGATCGGCGATACCGGGTGGGGCATCGGCGTCCATAACATCGTCCAGCACTATCTGGCCGCCTTCGCGACGGATGGGCAGAAGCGCGCTTGGCTGCCGAGGCTCGCCTCCGGCGGATGGGTTGGTGCAATCGCGATGACCGAGCCCGGAGCCGGGAGCGATCTGCAGTCGATCCGCACCACGGCCATCGCCGACGGTAACGAATACGTCCTTAATGGCCAGAAGACCTTCATCTCCAACGCGGCGAATGCCGATTTCCTGATCGTCGTCGCCAAGACCGATCCGGAGGCGGGGGCCAGGGGCATTTCCCTGATCGCATTGGAGACAGCTGGCGCCGAGGGGTTCCAGCGCGGCCGAGCGCTCGACAAGCTCGGCATGGACCGGCAGGACACGATGGAGCTCTTCTTCCAGGACTTGCGCATTCCGCGTGCGAACCTCATCGGCGAGACAGAGGGCCGCGGCTTCTACCAGCTGATGGGGCAGTTGCCTTGGGAGCGGCTCGTGATTGGGGTTTGTGCCCTCGCGGCGTCCCGCTGCGCGCTCGAAATTACGCTCGATTACGTCAAGAATCGCAGGGCGTTCGGCCAGCGGCTGATGGACTACCAGAACACCCGCTTCAAGCTCGCCGAGGCCAAGAGCGAGAGCGAGATTTTTTCCGCCTTCATTGATCGCCTGGTGGAGGAACTGGAGGCCGGCACGCTCACGCCCGAGAGGGCCGCCATGGCCAAGTGGTGGGGAAGTGAAATGCAGGGACGCATTGTCGACAACTGCCTGCAACTGCATGGCGGCTACGGCTACATGAACGAGTACCGCATCGCCGAACTCTACCGAGATGCCAGGGTGCAGCGCATCTACGGCGGTACGAACGAGATCATGCGCGAGCTGATTGCGCGCTCGCTGGACCGGACCTGACTTGGCGAAGCTGATTGGCGACCGGCGTGACGTCATCATCGCATCCGACGTCACGATCGCTTAGAACTCCTCGCTCGATTGTCTGAAGTCAGAAGAAAAAAATTGACTTCATAGTCAATTTGTCGATATACAAGATCGCCTAGCGTACCGAGCTTGCCCGACAGGGGGAGCGACTACGACAGAAGCGATGAAGCGCCGACGATTAAACCCACCCAGGAGTCGGCGTCGAGGCGCTTGGCAGTCTGGGGACGGGCGAAGTACCTAACGGAGGAGAGGACATGACTGGGATCAGGACTGGTGTCGCGGCGACGGTGCTGTTTGGCTTCGCAATCGTCGGCTCGCAATCTTATGCTGGCGGAACGTACGACCCTGGTGCGACCGACGCTGAAATCAAGATCGGGCAAACCATGCCCTATAGTGGTCCGGCGTCGTCATATGGCGTCATTGGCAAGTCGCAGGAGGCTTACTTCAAGAAACTCAATGCGGCGGGTGGTATAAACGGCCGCAAGATAGTCTTCCTGTCCCAAGACGACGGCCTTCAGCCCCCCAGGGCGCTGGAAGTTTCACGCAAGCTCGTCGAGCGGGACGAAGTGCTCTTCCTCTTCGGCAGCCTCGGCACTGCCACGAACACAGCAGTGCATCAGTATGCCAATCAGAACAAGATCCCCCAAGTTCTGATCGACACGGGTGCCGCCAAGTTCAACAACCCGGCCAAGTATCCATGGACGATTCCCTATCTGCCCAGCTATGAGACCGAGGGCGAGATCTTCGGCAAGTATATCCTGCAGGAGAAGCCGAACGCCAAGGTCGGCATCCTCTACCAGAACGACGACTCCGGAAAGGACGCGCTGCGCGGTCTGGCGCGGTCACTCGAGGCGGCCGGCAAGACGGTCGCGATGAAGCAAACCTACGAAGTGACCGACGCGACGCTGGATTCGCAGATCATCGCGCTGAAGGGCGCGGGCGTCGATGCCTTCTTCTTCTTCGGCCTGCCGAAGTTCTCTGCCCAGATGATCCGCAAGAAGCACGATATTGGCTGGGAGCCGCTTACGCTCATCTCCAGCGTCGCCTCGTCCGTCGCGACCGCACTCGAGCCGGCCGGCCTCGACAAGTCGATAGGCCTCGTCACCGCCGACTTCCTCAAGGACCCGACGGACAAGGCTTGGGCCAACGATCCGGACGTCGTCGAGTGGACCGCCTTCATGAACAAATGGTATCCCGGCAATCTCACGGATGTGAACAGCGTGCATGGCTACATCATGGCCAAGCTCCTTGAGCAAATCCTGACGCAGTGCGGTGACAATCTCACACGGGAGAATGTCATGAAGCAGGCCGCCAACCTCAAGGAGCTTCGTGTGCCGATGCTGCTTCCCGGTATTGTCGTCAATACGAGCTCGACCGACTACGGCGTGATCGAGCAGGTGCGGCTTTCCCGTTTCGACGGCAAGAACTGGGTCGGCTTTGGCGATGTGATCGGCAGGTAGCTAGTCGGATGAGGGGTTGCTCCTGTCGGAACGCCCCTTGATCTGCCAATACGCTACGCCTCGCCAGTGGGCGTCGGCGTCGAAAAAACCAAGCAGGAAGACTTCAATGGACGTGGCTATCAAGCCGAAAAATATCGCACTGAGCGACATCGCAGCGGTCGATGCAGCGATTACGTCGCGTCGCTCTTGCCGGCAGTTCCTGCCGAAGCCGGTACCGAGCGAAGTCATCGTCGATATTCTCGAGGTCGCAAGCCGCGCACCTTCGGGACATAATGCCCAGCCATGGAACGTCCATGTGTTGACCGGTGCGGCGCTCCGCCGTTTCACCGCCGCCATGGTAGCCAGTTTCAATGACTACTCCCTTGCGGACCAGCGGGTCGAGGACAGTGACGTCTATCCGACCGAATGGGTGTCGCCTTACCTCGAACGTCGCCGCAGGGTCGGTGGCGCGCTTTATGCAAGCCTTGGAATCCAGCGCGGCGACAAGGAGCGCATGCATGAGCAGTTGCGCAAGAACTACGAGTTTTTTGGGGCTCCTGTTGGAATGATCTTCACGGTCGCGGAGGTGATGGTCCGCAACGTTCTCGACTGCGGAATGTTCATGCAGAACATCATGATAGCGGCCCGCGCCAGGCAGTTGGAAACATGCCCGCAGGCGGCTTTCGCGGTACTTCGCAGTGCCGTGCAGGAAGCGCTCGTACTCCCAGACAACGTTCGCGTGATTTGCGGCATGGCGCTGGGCCACAGCGACGGCCAAAGCCCCGCCAATGGTTTTGTGAGCGAGCGGGAGCCGGTCACGGCGTTTACGCGGTTTTACGACACGTGACGTCGCGCGGACCGGAAACATCAACCCCGCGTCCGATCGGCGGGTCGAAAAAGCCCGCGGAGGACGCGCCGCGGGACGTCCAAAAGAATGGACACAGGCTGATGCAAGCTGATGTCGAGCTTCACCAGGAATCTGCTCTCGCCGGAAGAATCACGGCCCTGTCGATTCGCGATCTGTCGATCAGTTTCGGAGGCATCACGGCCCTCGACGGTATGACGTTCGACGTCGAGAAGGGAACCGTCTGCGGTCTCATCGGACCGAACGGCGCGGGCAAGACGACGTTGTTCAACTGCCTTAGCCGCATCTACGAGCCGGCCAGCGGGCAGATCCGGTGTGGCGACGTGGATGTCCTGAAAGTGCCGCAGCACGATGTTGTGCGGCTGGGTATCAGCCGCACTTTCCAGAACATCGCCCTTTTCAAGACCATGTCGGTCCTCGACAATATCCTGGTCGGAGCTCATTGCACGGCAAGCAGCGGCTTCGTCGCCAACGCGTTGCGTACGTTCGGCGTGAAGCGGGAGGAGGGGTGCCTCCGCGAGCGTGCCGGCGATCTCCTGCGCCTTCTCAACCTCGTCGCAGTGCAAGACAAGGCGGTCGCGGACCTCCCATTCGGGTACCAAAAACGTGTCGAGCTCGCGCGAGCGCTGGCCTCGAATCCGATGCTTATTCTGCTCGACGAACCGGCATGTGGCCTCAACCATGAGGAGATCGACGGACTGCGGACCATCATCCGCCGCATCCGCGACGAACTCGGCATCACCGTGTTGCTCGTGGAGCACCACATGGGCCTTGTCATGAGCGTCTCCGACAAGGTTGTCGCGCTGAACTTCGGGCAGAAGATCGCGGAAGGGAGCCCTTCGGAAGTCCAGGGACATCCTGATGTTATCCGCGCGTATCTGGGAGGAAAGTCGTGACGGCCGCGTTGCTCGAAATACACGGCCTGTGTGCCTCCTATGGCGCTACCCAGGTCGTCCATGGGGTCGACCTCATGCTGAAGGAAGGTGAGATCACGACGCTGCTCGGCGCCAACGGCGCTGGCAAGACGACCGTTCTGCGCGCGATCTTCAACATGGTGCGGACACGCGGTGACATCTTCCTGCGCGGCGAGAAAATCAGCGGTCGCGCGACCGAGGACATCGTCAGGCAGGGGTTTGCGCATGTGCCAGACGGACGGGGCACCTTTTCGGCCATGACGACCGAAGAGAATCTTCAACTCGGCGCATACACCCGCAAGGACAGCAAGGACGTGCTGTCCGACATTGAACGGATGTACAGCCGTTTTCCGGTTCTCAAGCAGCGGCGGAACCAGCAGGCGGGGACGTTGTCGGGCGGAGAGCAGCAGATGCTCGCTATCGCCCGGGCGCTGATGCTGCGGCCGAAGATTCTGCTTCTCGACGAGCCTTCCTTCGGCCTGGCGCCTCTGATCGTTGCGGAAATCTTCGAGATCATGAGGCGTATCAACAAGGAGGACGGCGTCAGCATTCTGCTAATCGAGCAGAACGCGAACCTAGCCCTCGACCTGGCCGAGCGCGCCTATCTTCTGGAAACGGGGCGGATAGCCATCTCGGGACCGGCTAAGGACTTGAAGAACGACGAAGCGGTTCGCCGCTCTTATCTCGGACACTGAGGGGCAGGGGCGCGGTCATGGAAGAGCTGCTGCATCAGATTTTCGCGGGCATAGCGACAGGCGGAATCTATGCCTCGATCGCACTTGCTCTCGTGATGATCTATCAGACGACCAATCACATCAATTTCGCGCAGGGCGAGATGGCTATGTTCTCGACATACATAGCCTGGACGCTGATCCAAGCTGGAGTGCCCTACTGGATCGCATTCCTGGCGACCGTGGTCTTCTCCCTCGTGGCGGGCGTGGCAATCCAGAGGATCATCATCAAGCCGCTGGAGAGGGCACCGCTGCTGACCCACGTGCTGATCTTCATTGGCCTGCTGGTGATCTTCAACAGCGTCGCGGGCTGGGTCTGGGACTACACGATCAAGTCGTTTCCCTCGCCGTTCGACGGCACGTTCCTGCCGAGCACCCGGTTTTTCTCCAGCCATGAACTCGGCGAGATCATCGTCACCCTCATCCTTCTCGCGGCGCTGTTTGGCTTCTTTCGCTTCACGACGCTGGGGTTGGCGATGCGCGCGGCTGCGCTCAATCCCGTATCGAGTCGCCTCGTCGGCATACGGGTGAGCTGGATGCTGGCGCTCGGCTGGGGGCTCGCTGCTGCGATCGGATCGGTGGCAGGCATGCTCATCGCGCCTGTCGTGTTTTTGGACCCCAACATGATGAGTGGCGTCTTGCTCTACGGGCTAGCCGCGGCGCTGCTCGGCGGAATCAACAATCCCTGGGGCGCGGTCCTGGGCGGTTTCATGCTCGGCGTCATCGAGAACCTTGCTGGAGCCTATCTCGTCGGCACCGAACTCAAGTTGAGTGTTGCGCTGATCATGATCGTTCTCGTGCTGCTGATTAAGCCGTCGGGCCTGTTTGGGCGACCAGTTCTGGAACGCGTTTAGCGCGAGAGGAAAAGCGAAATGACGACGCAAACATCACATCTTGTGCGACGGCATGTACATATCGGTTGGATGCCCGCCTATAAGCCGGCTCTTCTAATCCTCCTGGGAGCCGTAGCCCTCGCGCTTCCATTCTTCCTGAAGAATTTCACCGTCTTTCAGATCGCGCTGTGTTTCGTTTATGCGATTGCCGTCCTTGGGCTGAACTTGCTGATAGGCTACAGCGGCCAGGTATCTATCGGTCACGGCGCATTCTATGCCGTCGGCGCTTACATCGCAGCGATCCTGGTGTCCAAGTTCGGCGTGCCGTATTGGGCGACGATTCCGATTGCCGCTATCCTGTGTTTCGTAGTGGGCTTTCTCTTTGGTTTTCCGGCGCTCAGACTCGAGGGACACTATTTGGCCCTGGCGACACTGGCGTTGGCCATCGCGTTGCCTCAGGTCCTCAAGCACGCCCAGCTCGAAAGCTGGACCGGTGGGGTGCAGGGCATCATCATCCCAAAGCCGGTGCCGCCAATCGACCTACCTTTCTCTGGCCGATATGATCTGCCGCTCGGATTGGTTTTTGACTTCAAGCTGACGCCCGACAGATGGCTTTATTTCTTCTGCGGCAGTGTCGCCGTCATTCTGTTCCTCGTGGCGCAGAACCTCGTCGCCGGACGCATCGGTCGCGCACTACTGGCCCTACGAGACCATCCGGTAGCCGCCAAAGCGATGGGCGTGAATACTGCCCGCTACAAGTCGCTCACTTTCGGCATCAGCTCCATGTATACCGGCATCGCCGGCGCGCTCAGCGCTGTTGCTGTCCAGTACGTCGCCCCCGACAGCTTCACCTTTCTCCTGTCGTTGTCGCTCATCGTCGGATGCGTAATCGGAGGGGTGACGTCGATCTGGGGCGCGGTCTTCGGCGGTGTATTCATTCAATTCGTGCCGAATGTCGCGGACGAGCTATCTAAGGCCGCGCCCTGGGCGGTCTACGGCGTCATTCTCATTCTTGCCATGTATGTCCTTCCTGAGGGAGTGGCCGGCCTGATCAGCAGCGTCAGACAGCGCCTTGCAGGCAGGTTCGGACATGCGCTCGCCGGTCCGGCGCCGAAGCCGGCACTCGATGAAATCTGAACCGATTGGGGGTCCGCAGATGCGTATCGCAGATTATCTTGAAATTGCCGCCGACCGGTTTCCGGAACGTGAAGCGATCGTCTTCGGTTCGGTCCGAATGACCTATGCGGAAGCGGCTCGCTACGCCCATGCCATCGCCAACCGGCTGCGCAAGTCCACGGGGTCGGGTTCGAACGCGAATATCGGGATCTACAGCCCGAACGACCACCGGATCACCTTGCTGGAGCTCGGCATCAACCGTGCCGGGCTGGCATGGGTAGCCGTCCATGACCGCAACTCGATCGAGACCAATGCGCAGGTCATTTCGTTCATGGATTGCGAGATGATCTTCTACGGCAGCACGCTCGAACAAAGTGTCGCAGAGCTGAAGCAGCTCTGTCCTGGCGTCAGGGAGTGGATCTGCATCGACGCGCCTTCCTCCCACGGGGAAGCCCTCGACCAGTGGATCGAGGGATGCTGGCAGCCTTTCCCCTGGGAGCCGGTCGCGCTCGACAATGTCGCCTTCATCATGCCCACGGGTGGGACGACGGGCCCGTCCAAGGGGGCAGTGCACACCCAGCGAAGTGCGGAAGCGGAGATCGTCCACCTCAACGCATCCCACTATCCGGGGCGCGGCCAAATCAAGCTGCTGACCATCGCGCCGCTCTCTCACGTGGCGGGGCTCTTTGCGCTGGCGCTGTTGCCGAATGGCGGCACCAACTTCATCCTGCGCGGCTTTTCGGCTGACGAGGTGCTGGACGCCATCGAATGTGAGAGGATCACGCACCTCTTCCTGCCGCCGACGCTGGTGAGCGCGCTGCTGGCGCATCCGCGCACGGCGACGGCGGACTTCTCGTCGCTCGTCGTGCTGACAACCGGCGCGGCACCGATCGCGCCGGAGAAGTTCAAGGAGGCCGTGCGTGTGTTCGGCCCCGTCATGTGGGAGGGGTTCGGGCAGTCCGAAACGCTGACGCCAGTGCTCATCAAGCGTCCCGAGGACTATATCCGCGCCGATGGCAGCTTCAACGAGGACGTTTTGGTGTCGGCGGGCCGCGCGTGGGACTATGTCGACGTGCGCATCCTGGACGATAACGGAGCGTTCCTGCCGGCTGGCGAACGCGGCGAGATCGCCGTGCGGTCCTCCTGCTGCATGAGCTGCTACTACAAGAACCCGCAGGCCACGGCGGAGACGCTGGTCAACGGCTATGTGCGGACCGGCGATATCGGCGTCATGAGCCGAGATGGTTTCGTCACGATCCTCGACCGCAAGAAGGACATGATCGTCACCGGCGGGTTCAATGTCTTTCCGGCCGAGGTCGAGGCCATCATCAACGAACATCCCGCCGTCCTCGACTGTATCGTCGTCGGCGTCCCGGACGACAGATGGGGCGAAGCCGTTCGCGCCGTTGTGCAGCTGAAGAGCGGAATGTCGGTCTCGGAGAACGAGTTGATCGTCCTGTGCAAGCAGCGGCTCGGAGGGGTCAAGAGTCCCAAGGTGATCGAGATCTGGCCCGATCTGCCGCGCAGTGCGGTGGGCAAGCTGCTGCGGCGCGAGGTGCGATCGCAGTTCTGGAAAGATCGCTGGCGGTCGGTGGGATAGGGCGTTGGTCGAACCCTTCATTGAGGTAGTTGCGATGTTTGCGAGTCGGTCGGATTCGAATAACGGAAAAGCGAGACGCCCCCTGGAGGGGCTTAGGATTGTTGATTTCACCCGTGTACTCGCGGGGCCTTACTGCACGGCACTATTGGCTGACCTTGGGGCCGAAGTGATAAAGGTCGAAAGTCCGGATGGTGACGACTACCGCCGGATAGGTCCTTTCAGGAACGGCGAAAGCCTGCTTTTTCAAACGGTGAATCGCGGCAAGCGATCAATTGTGCTCGACCTGAAATCCAGGGAAGATCTTGCAGTAGCGCATGAGTTGATTGCCAGCGCCGATGCGCTCATCGAGAATTTTCGACCTGGAGTAATGTCAAAACTCGGCTTGGGCTACGAAGTTGCTCGGGCAGGCAATCCGGGCCTCGTTTATGTGAGTCTTTCGGGATTTGGCGCGGTCGGCCCTTTGCGCGATCTCCCTGCATACGACGTCATTGTTCAAGCCATGAGCGGCTTGATGGACTTGACAGGGGAGCCCGATGGAACGCCAACCATGGTTGGCGAGGCGCTAGGAGACATCGCGGGCGGATTGTTTGCGTCCCTGGGGATGATTTGTGCATTGCTCGATCGCGAGAGAACGGGGAGTGGCAGATTTATCGATGTTGCGCTCTTGGACAGCCTGCTTTCGGTAATGCCAACTGCGGCATGCCGTGTGCTGCTGGAGGGAAGTACGCCGCGGCGTTCCGGAAACAAGCATCCGTTGTCAGCTCCATTTGGGATCTACGCCGTCAAGTCTGGACACGTTGCAATAGCGGTTCTGAATGACCGGCTCTTTCAGCTGTTTTCCGAAACAATCGGATTCCCGGAGTTAAGGAATGACCCAAGATTTCTGAGTGATGCACTGAGGCGGGAGAACGAAGTGGAACTTAGCCTCTACATCGAAAGGTGGGGGAGTGAATATTCTGCCGCTCAAGCCGTCTCAATTCTGTCTCAGGCCGGCATTCCAGCAGCGACAATAGTATCTGCCAAAGATGCTTGGACTGGGGAACACATACAGGCCAGGAACCTGACGTCTGTCGTCGAGCATCCCGAACTTGGTGAACTGCGAATACCCGAGCAACCAGTACGTTTCGATGGATCGCCACGAGGGGGACGTCGACCTGCACCGGCGTTGGATGCGGATGGGGAGCAGATACGTCGAGAACTCGCTGCACAGACCGGAAAGGGAAAATAGCTGTGGTGGAGGAATTCGAGCAAGCGATAGTTGATCAGGTAAAGCGGTTTGCCCGGGAGGTCCTTCTGCCCCAGGCGGAACGGATCGATCGGGAAGAGCTTTTTGTCACACGACATCAAGCAGCGCTTGGTGATCTCGGCGCAATGGGCATGAATTTGCCGGAGACGTGGGGCGGATTGGGCCTTTCAGGTTCAGCTCTGTATCAGGCGGTAGAAGCGATAGCCGCGGTGTGCGGCTCTACCGCTTCCATGTTGACTGCGCACTTCCTCGCCACCGATTCCGTTCTGATAGGTGGCAATGAAGACCAACGAGCGGAAATCCTACCATTGGCTGCGAGTGGCAAATACCTCGGAGCGTTTGCTTTGACCGAGCCGGGAGCGGGATCGAACCCGGCCGAGATGTCAACGAGGGCAAGACGAGAAGGAGATGGCTACCGCATAACCGGTCAAAAATGCTTCATCTCGAATGCGGCCGCCGCTGATTTTATTGTTGTCTACGCCAAATCCAATCCCGATGCAGGTGCGCGTGGAATAAGCGCCTATTTGATACGGCCGTCGGAACACGCAGGAGTGGAAATCTCCTCCCATGAAAAAACAATGGGCCTCCGCGGGGGGCATGTGTTCACGGTGAGCCTTGACTGTTTTGTTCCTGCATCTTGTCTATTGGGAGACGAGGGCCAGGGATTTCGAACGGCTATGAAGGTGTTGGACAATGGTCGAATAGAGGTTGCTGCGCAAGCTACAGGAATAGCAGGCGCCGCTCTGGAGGCGGCAATTGACTACGCCAAGACCAGATTTGTCGGAGGGCATCCGATCGCGGACCTGCAAGGACTCCAATGGATGCTCGCCGATTCAGCTACCGAACTTGCGGCCGCTCGCGGTCTTGGCCTGAATGCCGCGCGCTTGCGTGAACGTCGAGAGCGCTTCTCGGTGGAAGCTTCAATGGCGAAACTCTATGCCAGCGAAGCGGCGTGGCGTATTGCCGACCGTGCGCTGCAGATCCACGGCGGCTATGGATACACACGGGCCTTTCCGCTGGAGCGCTACCTGCGTGACCTCAGAATATTCCGCATATATGAGGGTTCATCGGAGATTCAGCGCAACATTATCGCCAGAACCATTCTCAACGATGGGTACCGTCGTCCAACCAGTTGATCCTGTGGGGCGGGCGGTCGAACTATGCGCCGGGGCGAGACCTAAACGAGATCTGCGGCGGAATAGACAGGCGGAAAGATGAGTATGCGGAAAGAACGCTGGATTCCCAGTCCGACGCCTGAAACGAGTCATTTCTGGGAAGGCACAAGGATCGGATTGTTGCGTTTGCAGAAATGCGACGACTGCTCGCACGTCTACTTCCCGCCACGTCCAGTTTGCAGAAAGTGCGGTTGCTCGAACGTGAGCATTGTTGAGGCTTGCGGAAAAGCCATCCTGGCCAGTTACGTGATAAGCC
Organism: Bradyrhizobium sp. AUGA SZCCT0431; assembly: GCF_018131065.1. NCBI lineage: Bacteria > Pseudomonadati > Pseudomonadota > Alphaproteobacteria > Hyphomicrobiales > Nitrobacteraceae > Bradyrhizobium > Bradyrhizobium sp. AUGA SZCCT0431. The sequence continues at coordinate 87,403 of NZ_JAFCLR010000024.1, forward strand.
ATTTGCCCGTGCCGGGGTTTGAATCTCCCTATGTAGTTGCGATCGTTGAGTTGGAGGAAGGGCCAAGGATGCTCACCAACCTGATCGGCGTAGACGCTTCTCCGACTTCGATGGAATTGGGTATGGACCTTGAGGTCGTCTATTCCCGCTTGAACGATACTATCGCACTCCCTCTTTTCAAACCCTCGGGGAATAACCAATGATGCCAAGGAGTGCCGTTATTGTAGGCGCGAGTGAAACTTCGCAACTCGGCAAGATCGAAGATATGTCTGAGTTGGGAATGCATGCTCAGAGCGCTCTTCTCGCACTGCAGGACGCCGGCTTGAAGCCCTCCGATATCGACGGTATTGCGGCGATAAGTGAGTACGCGGCGGAAATTGCGTTCTGTCTCGGCATCACGCCAAGATGGATCGACAGTACAAACGTTGGCGGATGCTCATTCATGCTGATGGTCCGCCATGCGGCTGCTGCTATAGAAGCGGGCCTTTGCAACACAGTTCTGATTACCCACGGAGAGAGCGGTCGGTCGCAAATTGGTGCAAGGCCTTGGCCGGCATATACCCACTCTCTGCATGGTCAATTCGAAATGCCGTACGGCGCCCTTGATCCAATCATTCAGTGCAATCTGCCATTGCTGCACTACATGGAGAAGTATGCCGTAACACGAGAGGCGCTAGCATATGTTCCGGTGGTGCAGCGCGAATGGGCCGCGTTGAACAGCAGGGCCCATGCGAGAACGCCACTTACTGTTGATCAGGTGCTTGATGCACGCATGATCGTTTGGCCATTGACCAGGCTGATGTGTTGCCTGGTTACCGATGGTGGAGGCGCACTCGTGCTCACTTCGCGCGAGCGCGCTCGCGACCTCACCGATTTTCCGGTCTATCTGCTTGGCAGCGGAGAGGGTGTGGAGACTATTTTCGCAAGTCAAACGGAGAAATTGGCGGAAGGAAAGGCAAGTCGCATTTCAGCGGAACAAGCATTTCGGTCAGCAGGCTTAGGTCACAAGGATATAGATCATTTGATGCTCTATGACCCTTTCGCCCAATTTCCGTTGTGGGGGCTCGAGGCGCTTGGCTTTGTCAAAGCCGGAGAAGCTGCTGCCTTCTATGCCGATGGACATACGCGGCCTGGCGGCAAGCTGCCGGTGAATACCAATGGTGGTGGATTGAGCTACACGCATACCGGGATGTACGGGATGTTCGCGATCCAGGAGAGCGTTCGACAGCTTCGGGGCCAGGCCGACGCCCAGATCCCTGGAATTCGCACCTCCCTCTGCCACGGGGTTGGCAACGTATTCGAGGCAGGGGGCACCCTCGTATTGGGCAACGCAGTCTAGCCCGTCCTGTTCTTGAGCGACCTGGCCGGGTAGCGCGGGAGTGCATGAATGTGGTCACCGCGGGGGATGCGTGCTCTGGCGCGAAGATTCCCATCGCTCCGACATTCTCCTTGCACTCAACGGTCAAGGGGATTCGATCAGCCTCATTCCATGCCTCCGGCGAGCGCCGTCGCCGTCCCGCAACGCCTTAGAGCTCCGCTTCCAGCGGCCATATTGACTATAAAGTCAATTTTATATATCAATAGATCATTTCGTAGGGGGATGTGCTCAGAACTCTGTTTCGGGCGAATTTCGATAGGGCAGAGTTAGTATGACCGTTCATAAGCAGTACCCCCTCCTGTTTTCGCCACTGAAGCTCCGTGGCACTCGCCTCAAGAACCGAATTCTCATGGGCGCGATGCACACGGGCCTGGAAGAAGCTGTCGCTGGTTTTCAGAGATTGTCCGAGTACTACGCCGAACGTGCCCGGGGCGGCGTCGGCATGATCATCACGGGAGGGACCGCTCCCAATGAATACAGCGCCCACGGAGCAAAGCTTTCGACCATTGCTGAAGCGGACCAGCATCGTCTCGTGACCGACGCGGTGCATGCGGCCGCCCCCGATGTGAAGATTTGTCTTCAGATACTGCATACTGGTGCACTGGCTAAGCACGCCCAAGGCATTGCGCCATCGGCCGTAAAATCGCGCGTGGGCAACTACGTCCCACGCGAACTGAGCGGGGAGGAGATAGAGCAGCAAGTGCATGACTTCGCGCGTTGCGCCCAGTTGGCGCGAGAGGCGGGGTATGATGGCGTTGAAGTGGTCGCGTCCGGCGGTTACCTGCTTTCCGCATTTCTGGTCGAGAAGACAAACCAGCGCACTGACGAGTGGGGCGGATCCTTTGAGAGGCGGATGCGATTCCCTCTTGAAGTCATTCGGCGCGTACGTGCGGCGATCGGCACTGATGGCATATTTGTCTTCCGAGTTCCTGCCATGGACATGCTCGAGGGCGGAATGTCATGGGAGGAAGTTGTAACCTTGGCGAGGGCGGCAGAAGCGGAAGGTGTCGATATCATCAGCGGGCATTTCTGCTGGCACGAATCGCCGGTGCCGACGATAGCGACGATGGTGCCCCGCGCCGCGTTTACACAGGTTACTGCTCGGCTGCGGAAGGTCTTGAAGGTGCCGGTTGTCACGAGCAACCGGATCAACATGCCGGAGGAGGCAGAAAGGGCTCTCTCGAGGGGTGATGCAGACATCGTCTCGATGGCGCGTCCGATGCTCGCTGACCCGAATTTCGCTCTCAAGACCGAACAGGGTCGCGAGGACGAAATCAATACCTGCATCGCTTGCAACCAGGCCTGTCTCGATCACACTTTCTCGGGCAAACAGGTGAGTTGCCTGGTCAACCCGCGTGCCTGCCACGAGACCGAACTAAACTACCATCCATCACTTTCGCCCAAGTCAGTCGCAGTGGTGGGGGCGGGGCCTGCCGGATTGGCCTACGCAACCATCGCTGCACAACGTGGGCATAAGGTAACCTTGTTTGAAGCGTCGAACGAAATCGGCGGGCAATTCAACCTCGCAAAGCGAATTCCTGGGAAAGAGGAATTTCACGAGACGCTGCGCTATTTCGGACGCATGCTTCAAATCCACGGCGTCGATGTGCGTCTTGGCTCTCAAGCGACGGCTAGTGGGCTCAGGGCTTTGCAACGTGACGGAGTCGTCCTGGCAACGGGCATTAGCCCCCGTCGGCTAGCGCTAAATGGCGTCGATCACACCAAGGTGGTGAGTTACATAGATGCAATTCTGGACAGCAGTGTCGTGGGTGATCGCGTCGCGATCATCGGGGCAGGTGGTATCGGGTTCGATGTCGCAATGCTGTTGTCCCAGGCATCGGCCTCCAGCGCATTGGACGTCGAAGAATTTGCTCGCGAATGGGGAATCGACTTTCGCAATCATCCGCGAGGCGGCGTAACCGGTATCGAACCGATGGTGGTGCCATCGGCACGAAAGATTTACCTGATGCAGCGAAAGATGCAGACGGTCGGAAAGGGGTTGGGCCGTACTACCGGCTGGACTCATCGTCTAACTCTGACACGCCGCGGCGTCGAGTTGATCAGCGGCGTCGATTATTTGAAGGTCGATGATGACGGCCTCCATACCCTGGTGGAGGGGCGCGCGCGGCTCTTCGAAGTCGATACGGTTGTCATATGTGCCGGCCAAACACCGCGTCGCGAACTTTATGATGACCTGCTGAGCGCCGGCGTGAGCGTAACGCTTGTGGGCGGCGCTCTCGAAGCTGCCGAGCTCGACGCTAAGAAGGCGATCGAGCAGGCCAGCCGCTTGGCCGCAGCATTGTGACTTCGCCCAGAGAGGGAAGCCTTGCCCATCCACTCAAGACCAAGCCGCAGCTCCCTGTTGGATTGGTTGCGGGCGTCAGACTTGAAGTTCTCGCGAGGTTTCGCCAGTGAAGACGGTACCGACCTCGTGCCTGGGTATGCGTGCTACGTTGCTGCCGGAGATTTCCGGGTGACGCTCTTCGACGGCCGGGTCTGGAGGGGGTCGGACATCATCAGATCGACCATCGCGTCCGCGGATTCATCGCGGCGCAATCTACCGGCCGGCGAATACCATTTGGCAGCCAGAAAATAGCTCTCATGAACGTGAAGACTGCCAAGCTCTGGTCGATTGGACTCATCACGGATCCCCTTCTCAATGATCTTCACGAACATCTTGTGAAAGACATCGCGCTGTTTGGCGGTCTCAGCGCGGTCCTGATCCCGCAGAGCATCCATGTCGACCAAGACGGCGCACGCCCATAGCTCCGTGGCAAATGAAGAAATGTGCTGTCGCAGAATGTTTCGTAACTGCTCGGCACCCGTGCCGCCCAGTGAATTCCGTTGCGTGACCTATTGACTCTGTAGTCAATATTTTATACGAAGAGAATATCGAAGGTTATGAGATCGTCAAAGTTCAGGATGAAGGAACGGCGAATGAATATCTTGGACCTCACCGGAAAGGTGAGCTTGGTGACAGGCGCGGGCCAGGGAGTCGGGCGGCAGATTGCGTTACATCTGGCTGCTCACAATGCACGCAAGGTGGTCGTGAACGATTACTATCTGGATCGCGCGGAATGCGTCGTGGACGAGATTAGGCGATCGGGGGGCGCCGCCGTCGCGGTCGCGGCCGATGTCTCCGACTTTCATGCAGTCAAGGAAATGATGAAGAGCACGCTCAGCGAATGCGGTGCGATCGACGTGCTTATCAACAATGCGGGAAACGAAGGAGCCGTCGTTCCTTCCGGTCCCCTCAAGCAATTCTGGGAGACGGGACCTGAGGACTGGCGAGCCTATCTGGCTGTCAATCTCGACGGCGTCTTCAATTGCGTCGCCGCAGTCACGCCGTCCATGATGGAGAGGCAGACAGGAAGGATCATTACCATTGTTTCAGATGCAGGCAGGGTTGGTGAGCCGGGACTAGAGGTCTACTCGGGTGCCAAAGCAGGCGCTGCAGGCTTCATGCGAGCGATCGCCAGATCGCTTGGGCGTTACAACATTTCCGCAAATTGCGTTTCGATCGCTATGACCAGGACGCCGCGAATCGGACCTGTAATGGATGCGATGCCTCCGGACCAGCGGAAGAGGGCGCTCGACAAGTACGTTGTCCGGCGATTCGGCGAGCCCGAAGACGTCGCAAACATGGTGCTGTTCCTGGCATCAGACTCGAGCTCATGGATCACCGGGCAGACCTATCCCGTAAACGGCGGATTCTCCTTTGGATTGTGAACAATGACGGACGAAAAGCAGAGAATTTTGGTTGAGCCGCGAGGACATATCCTCGTCATCACCATGAATCGACCTGAGGCAAAAAATGCCTTCGATCTGGAGACCGCGCGCGAGATGGAGCGTGCGCTTGACCTGCTGGATGATGACAGGAATCTCAGAATCGGGATCGTTACAGGCGCCGGCGGGAATTTCAGCGCGGGTGCGGACCTGAAGGCCGTTGCGCGCGGCGAATGGGCGCAAACCGAGAAGCGAGGCGGGTTTGGAATCTTTCGCCGGCCTCCGCTCAAACCACTTATCGCAGCCGTGGAGGGTTACGCCGTTGGCGGCGGATTCGAATTGTGTCTTTCGGCGGACATGATTGTCGCGGCGCGCGACGCGCGCTTCGGGCTGCCGGAGGTTCGGTATAACGTCGTCGCAGTGGGAGGCGCGTTATTCCGGCTTCAAAAGCGCATGCCGTACAACCTTGTGACGGAACTGGCCATGACCGGTCGCTTCGAGGAGGCCGGCTTTTTTCATCGTCATGGCGTCGTCAACAGGCTGACGGATCCTGAGCGAGCACTCGATGGTGCGATCGAGCTTGCGAACGAAATCCTCGACAACGGCCCCACCGCAGTGTGGGCGACCAAGGAGATCATCTTCCAGTCGAACTTCTGGAACGAGCCGGTCGGCTGGGACGAGCAGCTTGCGATCGCCGCCCCCGCCGTTCGCAGTGCGGACTCCAAAGAAGGATTGAAGGCCTTTGCGGAGAAACGCAAGCCGCGGTGGGAAGGACGCTGATACCGCATTCGCGCGTCAGTCAGAGCGAAGTCAGCATCAACAGAGGAGATTCACCCATGACCGCGGCTATCATCGGCGGGGTTGGCATGACCCAGTTCGGAAAGCACCTTAGCCGATCGATGCATGATCTCGCGAGCGAAGCCGCCAGGCTGGCGTTACGTGACGCGGGTGCGACGACCAGCGACGTCGATATGGTCGTCTTCAGCAACGCTGCCGCTGGCCTCGTTACAGGTCAGGAGATGATCCGTGGCCAGACGTCACTCCGTGACATGGGTTTGGGCGGTTTGCCGTATCTTAACATTGAAAATGCTTGTGCAGGTGGCGGTACGGCTGTCGGTGTAGCGCAAATGGCGATCGCTTCGGGGCTGGCGGATGGCGTGCTCGTGGTCGGTGCGGAAAAACTTGCTCACGAAGATAAGACTGTAAGCTTTCGGGCTCTCGCTGCGGCCGTCGATGTCACCGAGAACGCGTCCTCGGGTGAGGCGGACGTCTCGCCGTCCAGGTCCGTCTTTATGGATATCTATGCGGAGAAGACGCGCAAGTATATGGCGGAGAGCGGTGCGACACGCGAGGACTTCGCCGATGTGACCGTCAAGAACAGGGCAGCTGCGGCCCTCAATCCGCTTGCGCAGTTCCGTGAAGGCGTGACCCGTGAAGAGGTTCTCAACAGCCGGCTTATTTGCGAGCCTCTGACGCTCCTTATGTGTTCGCCGATCGGCGATGGCGCAGCCGCGATTTATGTATGTTCAGCCAAGCGCGCTCGCCAGCTCGGCGTACGCGCCGTTCTGCTGCGCGCTGTTGGCCTGGCCTCGGCTAATGATGGCGGTGTCGCGCCCAGTGCGGTCGGCCGCGCCGCCGATATCGCCTACGCACAAGCAGGTATCGGCCCGGAAGATATCGACGTCGCCGAGACGCACGACGCATCTTCGCCAGCAGAGATATTGTCTTACGAGGCGCTAAGGTTCTGCAAGCCGCTGCAGGGAGCCGCGTACTTCCGCAGCGGAGCCACCAAAATCGGCGGCCGGCTGTCGGTGAATCCAAGCGGCGGCCTCGTGGGGCGCGGACATCCTGTTGGCGCCACCGGCGTCGCGCAGATCGTAGAGTTGGCCCAGCAGTTGCGCGGCCAGTCGGGTTCTCGCCAACGTCCAAATGCAAGAGTGGCACTGGCTCACGTAGCCGGCGGACAGATTGCAGACGACGCCGCGGCCGCAGCGATATCAATACTTAGCCTTTGACTCTCGATCAGCGTCCTTAAGATGCTGATCGCTTCCGAAGCATTCCAATCATGACAAGACGTACACCTCATGGAGACGCCAATGTTCGCAGACGGCCTACTCAAGGGCAGACGCATCCTTGTCACCGGCGGTGGCACCGGCCTCGGCAAGGCGATGACCACGAAGTTCCTGAAACTCGGCGCAGAGGTACACATTTGCGGTCGCCGGAAGGTGGTGTGCGATGAGACCGCAGCCGAGTTGATGAAGGCACATGGCGGCAAGGTGATCAGCCATGGCCTCGACATTCGCGATGCGACAGCGGTCGATCGCACGGTGGGCGAAATCTTTGAGACCAGTGGCCCGCTCACGGATCTCGTCAATAACGCAGCCGGCACACTTATCTCCCGCACCGAGGATCTCTCGTCGCGCGGTTTCGACGCCATCGCCAACATCGTCATGCACGGCACGTTCTATGTGACGCATGCGGTCGGCAAACGCTGGATCGCCGGCAAACACCGCGGCAATGTGGTGTCGATCGGCACCACCTGGGTGCGCAACGGCAGTCCTTTCGTGGTGCCGTCGGCCATGAGCAAGACGGCGGTGCACGCCATGACCATGTCGCTTGCAACCGAATGGGGCCGCTACGGGATTCGCCTCAACGGAATCGCGCCCGGCGAAATTCCGACCGAAGGCATGAGCAAGCGGCTCAATCCCGGCGAACAGCCTGGGGAGCGCACCAAGCTGATCAATCCCATGGGCCGCGTCGGCACCATGGAGGAGTTGGAAAATCTCGCGACCTTCCTGATTTCCGGCGGCTGTGACTGGATCTCAGGAGAGACCATCGCGCTCGATGGTGCACAGGCGCTCGCTAGTGGCGGCAGTTTCTACGAATTGCGCAACTGGAGCGACGCCGACTGGCAGGCGGCTCGCGAACGGATCCAGGCACAGAACAATATGGACCGGGCGCAGCGGGCGTGATTGCTACAGCTTTCGTCATTCCGGGTCTGCAATGATCGAATCGCCAAACTCAAGATTCTCACATTCAGCTGCCGTGTCGCCGGCTCCCCCGCTGAATGCGAGCGGCAAGATTCGTAACGTCGACCTGCGCTAGATGGTAAAGACAGGATCGTTCGAGGTTCTGCAATGATGGCGATCGTGATCGGTGAAACATTCAGCTGTTCCGTAAGCACGACGAGCGCCCACACGGCGCATGCCTTTGGCAACGACGGTGTCCATCTGATCGGGACGCCTGCTCTTATCGGCTTCCTCGAAACCGCATCGAACGGATGCATCAAGGATGCGTATGACGAAGGCGAAGCCTCGGTGGGAACCTCGGTCAATGTCCGTCACCGCGCTGCGGCTCCGAAGGGAGCGACGATCGACGCAAGCGCGCGCGTGACCGCGGTTCAAGGCCAGCGGGTAGAGTTCGCCGTCTCGGCACGGTGGAATGGTATTCTGCTTATGGAAGGCACGCATACCCGGACAATCGTTGTTCTTCCGAGTTTTCTCAAGAAGTTCGCCTGATTGTAATTGCTAGGCTGTGGGCTGGAAAACCACGGTAGGACTTTGAATCACGCAGCGTAGTTTAATGGTAGAATGAGGGTTCTAGTTCCTTCGCCCTCGCTTCAATCGTCCTGGCCATCGCAAGGTGAGCCGACTTACATACTTGCGGTAGTCGGTGGGAGGTGAGGTCCTTCGGAACAAGAATAATGGGGTTAGCACCTTGGCGGGCCAGGACACCTGCTCTTCTACAATCGCGGAATCTCGAAGCCTTCGTCTCCGACGATTCCGACCTCATCAGGCGAATGGCGGTCGAAACCGATCATGTCGCCCGCGGCCCGCGCTTCGCATTCGAGCGGGAGCTTGGACGCGGCGATCTGGTCGAGTTGGGACTGGACTCGGAGTTCTGGTACGAATGCTGGATGCTCACGACGTGGGCGAGATGGCGATCGCCGATCGTCAAAGCAATCGCCCAGTTCGCCAGGGAGTAGAGCAGCAGGCGACTGCCGCCGATGTCCACTGGTTTGACCAGAGCACTGGCCCGCGAACTGGACATCATGACATCAGGGTCAATTGCGTCATTCCGGGCTGCATCATGCATCAAGCGCAAGCTCGCCCTAGTGCAACGCGCGCATTTTCAGAACCGGAACTTTGGCTACGACCTCAACAGGCAACCCATTCCAGCCCGCCTGTTCCAAGGAGAACGCCGCAACGAAATCGCAACGAATTGGGTGAAACGAAGGTGAACAAAAAGAGACGGAAACACTGTCGCAACGAGAAAAATCAATAACTTAGAAGATATGCACTGCGTTCGGGACGCAGGCGGCTTGTCCAAATATGCTAGGTCGGCATTAGATTCCATCGGCGGGTGGAATAGTGCGCACTCTCGAGGGGGACTAATGGATCGGAGGATATTTCGATAGCGTATGCAAAAAGGCGTAGCCGAAGTCCGCCTTGCGTTTCGCTGTGAAGGCGCCTCAAACGCGGGTAAACGGTCTGGCCAAGGTCGTGCAGGTGGCGATAGGAGGATTGCCGGCACTTTCCCGGCCATCAACGGTATCGTCCAGGTTGGTCCGCTCGCTCAACCTTGGCGACGAATGAATCCGGTGATCGACACCTTCTCCCAGATGCCCGCCGCGGCAAAGGGATCGGCGCGGTTGAAGGCTTCCACTTCGGCGCGGCTCGGCGCCTCGATCAGGAACAGGCTTCCAATCATGGTCAGACCGTCGTCGGAAACGAGTGGGCCCGACATCACGATCTTCACGCCGAAGGGTGAGGTATCCGACAGGAACGTCTTATGCGCTTCGTAGTTCGCAAGTCGGGACGGCAATGCTCCAGGTCGATCGATGGCGTGAATCGCGAACAGCATGGTGGTCTCCGGGTAAATTTTGAAGGTGTAACGGCCGTCGCGACGGCCGTTACGATTTCGGGAAGAAGAGCTGCGCTATTTTCCGGCGAGCTTGGTGGCATCCTCCCACGACGGGCAGGTTCGCGCTTCCAGCGGCATGTCGAAGGGTTGGTAGTTGTCCTTCGTGATGACGGTCGGCTTCAGCACGATCTCGGTGATGACAGGCATATCGCGCAGCGACCGGATCGCCATCATGGTGCCGAGACAACCCTGGGCAAAGCCGTTGTAGTCGCCGCTGGCGAGCAGTTTGCCCGACTTGATGGCGTCAACGGCTTCCTTGGTGCCGTTGATGCCGATCACCTGCGCCTTGCGGTTGGCTCCGTCGAGCGCTTCGATGGCGCCGATCGCCATGGCGTCATTGGCGGCGAGGACCCCGTCGATCTGCGAATTGGACTGCATCAGGTTTTCCATCACCTGCAGTGCCTGCAGGCGCTGATAGTTGCCGGGCTGGGACGCCAACAGTTTGGCACCCGAGTTCTCTTTCAAAGCGTCGTTGAAGCCCTTGACGCGGTCGACATTGGTCAGCGAACCCTTAACACCCTCGATGATGACGATGTTGCCTTTTCCGCCGAGCGTCTTGAGCAGATGGCGCGCGGTTTCGAGGCCCAGGCTGTAATCGTCTGCGCCGACGAATGAAACGAATTTGCCGCCGGCGGAGCGATCGGTAATGTTGACGACCGGGATCTTGGCGGCGTTGATCTTCTCCACGCCTGGTACCATCGCCTTGTAATCGACCGGGGTGAAGATAATGGCGCTCGGCTTCTTCACCACCACATCCTCGATCTGGCTGAGCTGTTCGGGGATGCTGTCCGGCTTAGTCGGAATATAGTGTAGCGTCTTCGCGTTCAGCGCTTTTGCCATGACATCTGCGCCGATCCGCACAGTCTGAAAAAAGGGGTTGGTCTGGTTCTTGGTGAATACCGCGAGAGTCTCGCCATCTGCTCGCGCAGGTGTCGCGAGCACGCCAGCCACGAGGAGCGGCAGTACGGCGCAGGCCAGTTTCCGGTGTTGTTTCATGGTTTCCTGTCCTTTGGTTTGTTGGTCGTTCGAGAAAATTCTATTACGTGCGGTGGCGGGTCTTCATATCGAGCCAGACCGCGAGGATGACGATCACGCCGGTGACGAGCGGTTGCCAGTTGGCGCTGACGGAAAGCAGGTTCATACCATTTAGCACCAGCGTCAGGATCAGCGCGCCGACGAAGGTGCCGAACACGGTGCCGACGCCGCCGAACAGCGAGGTGCCGCCGATTAACACGGCGGCGATCGCCGGCAGCGTCAGGCTTTCGCCGATGTCGGCTTCCGCAGAGTTGAGGCGGGAAAGGAAGATGATAGACGCCAGCCCGGCCATGGTGCCGGACACGGTGTAGACCAGCAGTAGCCGCCGCGAGACCGGAATTCCCGAGAGCCGTGCTGCGATTGGATTGGCGCCGATCGCGTAGATCTCCTGGCCCCAGGTGGTCCGTTGCGCAAAAACTGTTCCGATGGCGAGAAAGATCAGCAGCAGGTAGACCGGGATCGGCAACCCGAACAGATAACCGCTGCCGATCTGGCGGAAGCCGGCTGGAAAGCCGTGGATGGTTTCTCCCGCCATGTACCAGTAGCTGAGGCCGTTCAGGACCCAGAGCATTCCATAGGTCGCGATGAAGGAGGGGATGCGGAGGGCGGTCACCATGATGCCGTTGAGCAGCCCGACGGTGCCGCCGACGAGAAGCCCGACGAGAATCCCCAACGGCGGCGAGCCGGTCTGATGGATCACCGTGCCCGCGATACAGGCAGACAGTGCGACATTGGCGCCGACCGAAAGGTCGAGACCGGCGGTCAGGACCACCAGCGTCAGTCCCGATGCGATGAAGAAGGTCAGACTCGCCTGGCGCAGCACGTTGAGCAGGTTGCCTACGCTGAGGAATGAATCGCTCAGGAAGGAGAGTGCGGCGCAAATCAGGAACACTGCCAGCAACCGATAGAAAAGCTGGATCGCGTCTTGCGAGAGGAAAGCGCGCGGTGGAGAGAAGGACTGCTTGTTGATGTCGGTCATGACCTGCTCCGAATTCCGTCCAGGAACAACGCGATGATGACGAGAACGCCGACGCTTGCAACCTGCACGGACGATGGCAGCGCCATCAAGTTAAGCCCGTTCCGCAGCACGCCTACCGCAATGACCCCGAGCACGGTGCCGAGCAGCCATCCATTGCCGCGCTCGAAGGAAGTCCCGCCGACAGCGACCGCGGCGATGGCGTCGAACTCGAGGCCAAGGCCGGCTGTCGGGTGGCCCGAGTTCATGCGCGCGGTCATCAGGAGGCCGGCGATTCCAGCCATGGTGCCGCCGATCGCATAGACGGCGATCAGCAGCCGATTGGGCGAGAGGCCTGCGTATTTCAGCGCTTCCCGGTTGCCGCCAAGGGCGAAGATGTAGGTGCCGAAGCGGGTGTGATAGAGCAGCAGATGAAAAAAGGCATAGGTTGCGAGCGCCATCACCACCGGCACCGGTACGCCAAGAACAACCGCAGAATAGATATTGCTCACGCTGGGCGGAATACCGACCACGCTCTGACCGTCGCTGACGATCAGCGACAGGCCCTGCGCCATTCCGAGCGTGCCCAGTGTCGCCACGAACGGCGGGATGCCGACGATGGCGACCAGCCAACCGTTGAGTGTGCCGAAGGCGAAGCCGACCAGTACTGCAGCGCCGAGCCCCAAGAGCATCGATCCGCTCGCCAGCGAAACGATGGCTACGACGAGAGAGGTGAGGGTGAGAACGGCGCCCATCGAGAGGTCCAGCCCCTCGGTCATGATGATCAGCGTCATCGGCAATGCCAGCATCATCAGGATGGTTGACTGCACCAGCACGTTGGAGAGGTTCGCAATTGAAAGGAATCCCGGTGCGATTGCGCTGAATACCGCGATCAAAATCACCAGCACCAGTGCAACGCCGGGTATCCGCTGTAGCGGAGTGGATTGCGCAAACGTCGCGGCCTCACGCATGATGCATCCCCAATCTCACGATGTTTTCCTCGGTCAGCTCCGCGCGCGACAGATGACCGGCGATGCGGCCTTCGCGCATCACGTAGGCGCGGTCGCAGACATGGCAGATTTCCACCTGCTCGGACGAAATCATCAGCGCAGCGGCGCCCTCGGCGACCAGCCGATCGATGAGAGCGAAAATCTCGGATTTGGCGCCGACGTCGATGCCGCGCGTCGGCTCGTCGAAGATGAACAGTTTTGCGCCTGCCGCCAACCACTTCCCGATCACGACCTTCTGCTGGTTGCCACCGGAAAGCAGGCCGACCGTCTGCCGGGCGCTCGGGGTTGCGATCCGTAGCTGCTTGATCAGGCCGTCGGCGGTGCGCTGCGCCTGGCGTGGATCGAAGAGCGTGTGCGGAAATAGCTTGCGGAGCGCCGACACCACCAGATTGTCGGTGACCGAGCGCAACAGCGCGAGCCCCTCGCTCTTCCGGCTCTCGGGAATCAGCGCGATGCCGCGGCGGACGGCCAGATCGGGCCCACCGGAGATTGGCTTTCCGTCGAAGATGATCTCGCCGCCGGTCGTGGGGTCAGCGCCGAAAATCGCGCGCGCGACTTCGCTGCGCCCCGATCCGACCAGTCCGCACAGGCCGACGATCTCGCCTGCGCGGATCTCGAGGTTGATGTCGGTGATGCCGGTCGGTGCCGTGAGGCCCTTGACCTCGAGCAGTATCTTGCCGGCTTTCTCCGCAAAATTGCGCGGATAGGTCATGTCCACGGTTCGGCCAACCATCATGCGCACAAGGTGGTCTGGCGTCACATCGGCCGGGCGCACTTCGTCGATGCGCCGCCCGTCGCGCAGCACCGTGATGCGGTCGCCGAGCGCGAAGACCTCGGCCATACGGTGCGAGATATAGACGATGGCAACGCCATCGGCCTTCAACCGCGCGATCAGTTCAAACAGCAATTCGGTCTCACGGTCGGAAAGCGCCGCCGTCGGCTCGTCCATCACCAGGATGCGTGCGTTCTGGCTGATCGCCTTGGCGATCTCGACCATCTGCTGTTGCGCCACGCCCAGCTTGTGGACGGCGATCGAGGGATCGATATCAAACCCAATCGAATCGAGCACGTGTCTGGCGTCGGCGAGGACCCGGCGACGGCCGATAGTGCCGGGCATGCGGCCTTTCGGTTCGCGGCCGAGGAAGATGTTCTGTGCGATATCGAGATGGGGTACGAGCGAGAATTCCTGGAAGATCACGGCAATGCCGAGTTTCTGCGCATCGACGGTCGATGCAATGGCGACCCTCTCCCCCTTGTAATAGAAATCGCCGCTGTCAGCGCTGTAGGCGCCGCACAGCACCTTCATCAGGCTCGATTTGCCGGCGCCGTTCTCGCCGAGCAGCATGTGCACTTCGCCAGGCCAGATGGCGAAGGACACGTCGTCCAGTGCCTTGACGCCCGGAAACTGCTTGCTGATGCCGCGCAGCTCAAGCAAGGAAGGAACGGTGTCCGTGCGCGGCGCCGGACCCTCGATCGGCAAAGCCATGCTCATATGCCTGCTCCTTCGGCAAAGATCTTTCCCGGATTCATCAGCCCTTGCGGATCGAGCGCCCTCTTGACGCTGCGCATCACATCGACGGCGTCGCCGAGCTCGTCGACAAGGAAGCCGATCTTTCCGAGGCCAATGCCGTGCTCGCCGGTGCAGGTGCCGTCCATGGCGATAGCGCGGGCGACCATGCGGGCGTGGAGTGCCTTGGCACGAGCGACCTCATCGGAATTCGCGGGATCGATCAGGATCAACATGTGGAAATTGCCGTCGCCGACATGACCAACGATCGGGGCCACGAGATCACTCGCGTCGGCGTCCTTCCGCGTTTCGGTCAGACATTCGGCAAGCCGCGACACCGGCACACAGACGTCGGTGATCATGGCGCGAGCACCAGGCTTCAAGCCCAGACCGGCGTAGAGCGTGTTGTCGCGGGCATGCCAGAGCCGGCTGCGTTGCTCGGCGGCCTTTGCCCATTCGAAGCCGCGCCCGCCGTGATCGGCTGCGATCGCCTCCGCCGCCTCGGCCTGTTCGGCAACGCCCGCTTCCGAGCCATGGAACTCAAAGAACAGGGTAGGTGCCTCACGATAGCCGAGTTTCGAATGGCTATTGATGCCGCGCATCATGACGTCGTCGACGAGCTCGATCCGCGCCACCGGAACAGCCGACTGGATCACCGCGATCGCGGTATCTACCGCGTCCTGCAGCGTGTCGAAGCTGCAGACCGCCGCCGAGATTGCCTGCGGCAAGGGATGCAGCTTCAAAGTGATCTCGGTGATGACGCCGAGCGTGCCCTCGGCGCCGACAAACAGCCGCGTCAAGTCATAGCCCGCTGAGGATTTGCGCGCGCGCTTGCCAGTGCGGATCACGCGCCCGTCCGCCAGCACTACTTCGAGCGCCATGACATTGTCCTTCATGGTTCCGTAGCGCACCGCCATCGTGCCGGAGGCGCGAGTCGAACTCATGCCGCCTATCGAAGCATCGGCACCCGGATCGATGGGGAAGAACAAGCCGGTCCCGCGCAGTTCGGCATTCAACTGCTTGCGGGTGATGCCTGGCTGCACCACGACGTCCATGTCGCCCGTGTGGACGGCCAGCACCTTGTTCATTCGGGCGAAATCGATACAGACGCCGCCTGCGACCGCCGCGGTGTTGCCTTCGAGCGAGGTGCCGGCGCCGAACGGAATGATCGGCATGTGCAGGTTTGCGCAGAGCCTGACGATCTCAACTACTTCCTGCGTCGTCTCCGGAAACACCACCACATCGGGCGGCAGGAAGCGATGATAGGCTTCGCTCTGCCCATGCTGCTCGAGCACGCTGCGTGCGACAGTGGCGCGCAGACCGATTATGGCTGAGAGGCGCTCGACCAATGTCGTTGCGCCGACCGGCGATCCCATCAAAATTCCTCCCAAATAGCTGTTGATGATCCGGACTCTTGACGGTCCGTTTCAACGCATTGTCCGCTTAGGCAGCCCGAGCACTGCTCGCGATTTGCTTGAGCCCGAAATCGTAGTTCAGATGAAAGAAGTCGCCGTCCACCATACGGCCATCCGGCGCGCGACCGGCCGGGCAGCGCTGGAACTCGCGGATCAAACTGTCCTTGACGCCAAACACCACGTCGGAATCGAGATACTCGTCTCCAGCCACGAACACGTGCGTCACAAGTTGCTCGTAACCGGGCGCGGAGATCATGAAATGTACATGCGCCGGCCGCCAAGGGTGGCGGCCCTGCGCCTCTAGCATCTCTCCGACCGGGCCATCGTGCGGGATGGGGTAGGCAGCGGGCTTGATCGACCAGAAATGGAAGTTGCCATTCTGGTCGGTGTGGAAACGCGCGCGCATGGCGAGGTCGCCGATTTTGTCGAACTGCTGCACGTCGTAATAGCCGTCGTCGTCGGAGTGCCAGACATCGACCACCGAACCGGCCAGCGGCCCGCCCCCGACGGATGAGACCGAGCCGGTAACGATCATGGCGTCGCCCTCCATGCCGCCGGAAATATCGTCGCCAGGCTGCTTCTCCGGTGCGGCTTGAACGAAGAACGGGCCAAGCACCGTGGTTTCGGTGGCGCCTTCCGGTACAGGATGATTGATCGCGTCCACCAGCATCGACACCCCAAGCGTATCAGACAGCAAGATGAACTCCTGGCGCTTGTCGTCGCACATATGGCCGGTACGGGTGAGGAAATCGATGCCGTACTCCCATTCCCTCTGCGTCGGGCGAACCTCGCGCACGAAGGCGTGGAGGTGTCGCACCAGCGCTTCGCTGACCTGTCGGATACGTGGATCGGTTGCCCCCGCGATCCGCTCGAGTACCGCATCGGTGATGGTGTTTTTGTTGAAATTACGCAATTTGGCCTCCGTTGATCAGAGTTTTGGTTCGCCAAGGCCCGACAGCTGTTCGACATGGCGCACGGTTGCGATGAAGTCGGTTTCGCCGTCGCCCTGGGCGATCAGCGAGCCGTAGGTTTCGCGTACTTGAGCCGCGAGCTGCAGTGGCACGCCGACGGCGTGACCGGCGTCCAGGATGAGGTCGAGGTCCTTTGCCATCTGCCGGCAGGAGAAGGTCGAGTCGAAATTCCGGCTCCTGAGCGGTGCGGTCTTGTATTTCACCATTGGAGAAGCCACCGCACTGTCGTCGAGCACCGCGAGAATGTCCTGCCAGGCGATGCCGCCCTTGCGCGCCAGGGCGAGGCTTTCGGCCATCATGGCCGCCGACACTGCGATCATCAGATTGACTGCGAGTTTTGCATAGCGCGCCTCTTCGCCCGCGCCGAGATAGGTCTGGGCGCGCGTGAAGGCGCCGAGGAGCGGCTTGACGTTTTCGAACGCCGCCTTCGGACCCGACACGAAACAAGTCAGCGCCCCTGTGTGGACGATGCTGGCATTTCCGGATACCGGTGCGCGCAGATAGGCAATACCGTGCGCCCGGGCCGCGCCATCGACATCGCCGGAAGCCTCCGCGCTCACGGTGCTGGTTTCGATCAAGATCGACTCTGGCGCCATCGCGCCGATGAGGCCGTTGTCTCCAAGCATGACCACGCGCAACGTCGCATCGTCCGGCAGCGAGGTGATGACCACCGGCCTGCCGTTGACCGCGTCGGCCGGTGAGCTAGCGACGGAGATGCCCTGCTCACGGGCTGCAGCGAGTCCAGCCGCACTCTGATCGAAAGCGGTCACGGTGTATCCCGCCTTGGCGGCGAGGACCGACATCGGCAGGCCCATCTTGCCTATTCCGATCCAGCCTATGTCGTTGAAAGGTTTTGTCATGTTTGTGGTCCGATAATTGTCCGTTGGCTGGCCTTCAGGCGGCGCGGCGCTGTCGTTCGATATCATGCACCAGCCGTCGGCCGGATTGCGCGAGCTGCTGCTTCCTCTCATCCAGCGCGTCAAACAGCACGCGCCCGTTCCGTTTTTTCCAGACGCCCCCGATCATGACGGCCTCGATATTGGCGAGGCTGGTCTGCATGGTCACGGTGGAGACGGGATCGTGCACTGGAAAAAGATTGAGATCGGTGGCGTTGATGACGACCAGATCGGCAAGCTTTCCCGGCGTCAGCGACCCGATGTCGTCTTCGCGCCCGAGCATGCGGGCGCCTTCGATGGTGATCCAGCGCAGCGCCTCGCGCGTCGGGATCGTTGTTGTGTCGGGAATGGTGCCGTGCGCGCGTCGGGAATCCGCGTTGTCGAGAGCGCGCTGCATCGACAGTGCGGCGCGGGTGGCGCCGAAGAGGTCGCCGGCCAGCACCGATTCGAGATCGATCCCGATGGAGGGACGGGCGCCAAGCTTCAGCAGCCGGCCGGTGATCGGAAACCCGTGGCCCTGGATCATCTCGTTCTCGGGGGTAACGCAAAACGTTACCCCGAGATCGACCAGGCGATGCAGGAGATCGTCCGACAGGTCGTTGCCGTGGACGATGTTGATGCCGGCGCCGACGAGGTCGGCTTCGATCAGCTTCTCCCAACCGCCCGCCGTCTTGGCGAGACCGCCTCCCTGGTGCATCGATGCGATCAGGTCGAGTTCTCGCGCCAGGCGGAAGTCGTGCATCGAGACGTCGAACGTCGAATAGTGTGGGCCGAGAATCGCAAGACCAAGGGTCACCAGGCCGTTCCGGTCGGTAAGCGGGCCGGCCAGCAGCCGTTCGACCTCGCGACGGGGGTGCGGAACTTCGGAAAAATGCCGTTCGCCCGGTTTCGGCTCCGGCTTTGGCGAGCCATGGAAGAACGCGGCGCGGATGCCACTCTCGACCAGGCCGCGCACGGCGGCATCCGTGTGATCAGGCGTTGGATTGTTGTGGCACCAATCGACCAGCGTGGTGGTACCGCAATTGATTTGGTTCAGCGCGCCGACCAGCGTCGCGATATAGATGTCGTCGGGCCGGAACACCGTCGCCAGCCCGGCATGCATGCGGCGGAAATACTCGAGCAGCGTCCAGTTCGCCGCGAAGCCGCGCAATGCCGTCTGCCAGGTGTGCATGTGTGCGTTGATTAGCCCGGGAATGACAATGCGACCGGTCCCATCGACGATTTCCGCTTCGGCCGAGCCGCTGCCGAGGTCGATGTGGGGCTGCACCTCGATGATCCGATCGCCTTCGATCAGAAGATCGCCGGAATCCAGATCGCCAAGCTCCGCATCCATGCTCACGATCGTTGCTGATTTGATCAGGGTGCGACGCATGTCCTTAAGCCGCCACTGGAGGCGCCACGGGCGCTGCACCCGACCAGGCCCGCTCGATCAGCGCGCGGATGGCGTTGCGCTCGATCGGCTGCGGGTTCCAGTAGGCGTTGGTGACCGCAAGATCTGCGGCTCTGTCGATTCCAATCTCGGGCATGCCGATGTCGCGCAGTGCGAGCTTGGCATTCAGCCGGCGGGCGAGATCGTAGAGGCCACGCGCCGGGTCCGGGCTGCCGATCGCGCGCGCAATTCGAGAGGCTGCCTCCGGCACCGCAGGCGCGTTGTAGGCGAGCGCATGCGGAAGGACGATGGTATGGGTCTCCGCATGCGGCAGATCGAAGGTGCCGCCGAGGGTGTGGCACAGCTTGTGGTGCAGCGCCATTCCGACCGTGCCGAGGCAAACGCCACACAGCCAGGCGCCATACAGCGCATCGCTGCGCGCCTCGCGATCATCGGGCTTCGCGACGATCGCGGGCAGGGCGCGAGCGAGCGCGCGGATTCCTTCCTCGGCCATCAACGAAATGACGGGATTGGTGTCTCGGGCATAAAGCGCTTCCACCGCATGCGCGATGGCATTGATGCCGGATGTTGCCGCGAGGGCCGGCGGCAGCGAGAGCGTGAGGTCGACGTCGTAGATGACGGTTTCCGGCAGCACGTCATTGGTCCGCACGGTCGTTTTCAGGCCGTCCCTGGTTTCACCGAGGATCGGGGTCATCTCGGAGCCGGCATAGGTGGTCGGAATGCAGAGTTGGTTGACCCCGGTCCGCAGCGCAAGCGCCTTGCCCAACCCCGTCGTCGATCCGCCGCCGAGCGAGACGATGCAATCGGCATCGCAATCCTTCATGGCCGCGAGCGCCAGCTCAGTCACTTCGACCGGCGTATGCATTGTGGCGTTTGAAAAAATGCCCGCAAACGGCGGTCCAAGCGCCGATCCAAGATCGCGGCCTTGCGCTTCCTGCTGCGGCGTCGTCAGGACCAGCGCACGCTTCGCCCCGAGGCGCTGAAGCTCCTCCGGCGCGGCGCTCAGCGTGCCGCTGCCGAAAACGACGCGACAGGGCAGATTTTCGAAGGTGAACGAACCGATCACGCACCGGCCCCTTTGATTGGATAGTCGACCTGAAAGCGCCCGACGCGTAAGTCACCGAGTTCCTCGCGCACCCGCAGGTGCTCCGGATGCGTGGCATAGGCTTTCAACGCGGCGCTGTCCGCGAATTCGGAGACGAGAACGACGTCGCAGGCGTAATCGACGTCGCTGACATCGAGGCCGACCTCGATGTGGTTGAGGCCCTTGATCAGGCCCTTGAGACCCTCGAAGGCATCCTTGACCTTGAGCCGCGCCGCCGCGCGCTCCTCCGCGGTTTCCCCGCGCAAGCGCCACATCACGATGTGCCTGATCGGCCCCGGCATCCCTGATTTCCTCGCCTGTTGCCATTCTTGGTCCCATTTTGCCTTGCAGAAATCGGAAATAAAGACCAAAGATTGGAACTCTCTTTTCCGCAAATAGGAAAAATGGACCGCGTTCTGCAACTAGAGGTTTTCGCCAAAACGGCCGAGCTGCTCAGCCTCTCCAAAGCCGCAGAGACGCTCGGCATGTCCAACGCAGCAGCAAGCCGTCATCTCAGCGCTCTCGAAGAGCGGCTGGCGGTGAGGCTGATCGAGCGCAATACGCGGCGACTGTGGTTGACCGAAGCGGGACAGGAGTTTCTGCAGCGATGCAGCGCGCTGCTCAATGAGCTTGCCGAAGCAGAAGATGCCGTCAGCGAGCGGGCACTATCGCCGGGGGGGATGTTGCGCGTGACGAGCTCGCTGTCGTTTGCGACGATCTATCTAGCTCCGATGCTGCCGGCACTTCGTGCGCAGTATCCAAAGCTCGGCGTCCAGATCATTGCTGCCAACCGCTATTCCGACTTTATTGAGGCGGGAATCGACATCGCGATCCGCACACGCGAGCACGAGCCAGATTCTAACATCATCGTTCGCCGCATCGGTCGGATGCGGCGCGTGCTCGCCGCTTCGCCGTCATACCTGGAAGGGCGAGGGCGGCCGGAGACCCCTGCCGATCTCGCGCACCACGAGATGCTGATCTACAATCTCGCCAACGATCCCTATTCTTTGCGGCTGCGCAGAGTAAACGCGACGCAAACAGTGCGCATCACACCTACGCTCGATAGCAATGATGGTCAGGTGATCCGCCGCGCCGCGCTTGCCGGCCTCGGTATCCTGATTCAGCCGCTCTACATCGTGCAGCGCGATATCCTGGAAGGCAAACTCGTGCCTGTTCTGACAGAGTGGGAGCTACCCTTACTGACCATGAACATTGCTTACCAGAACCGCGCCAGGTTGCCTGCCAAGATCAGGGTCTTTTCGGATTTCTTGGTCAATCACATCCGCTTGAACTCCGAGGCGGGAATTTGGATTGACGCAAAGGATTAGGTTTACGGGATGAACGCCGGCAGCTGTTCAGGGGCCATCCCGCGCTTAATGTGCTACCGCTTGACATATATTTCCGGTATGCGAGCTTTAGCAAAATAGACTAGAGGGTGGGAGATGTCCGAATGGCCAGTAACGGGGCCTCGAACCATGTCGCCCGTGTTCTGTCGGCGGCCAGCCATCTGGCCAATGCCGAACCCGAGTCGCGGATTGCCCTTTCCTGGCGACGCTGCCTGTTCGACCACAAGCTCGATCCTGCCCTGCAGCGGCCACCGCAAACGTTCACGGAATCTGAGATCAAGCGCTTTTTCGAGCCAGTAGAAGGATTGGTTCAGGTTGCGATTCCAGAGCTGGAAGATCTTGCTCGTGTACTCCGCGATTCCGGCTATTGCGTAAATTTCGCAGATACAAACGGGACCATGCTCGTCAGCCGTCTTCCGGGTGGAGACTATGAAAGGATATTCCGCGAGCGAGATATATATACTGGCTCGAATTTCTCGGAATCCTGTGAAGGAACGAACGGGGTCGGTACCGCGCTCGCCGAGCAGAGGCCAATCTTGGTGCATCGCGACGAGCACTTCCGCGAACAGTACAGCATCTTCACGTGTGGCGTAGCCCCGCTGTTTGATCATTGCAGCAGATTGGCTGGCGTCCTGAATATTACATCTTGCCGCAGCGATCTTGAGCGGGCCGCCCACCAGCTTGCGTTCGCGATCGCGGTGGAGAGTGCAAGGCGAATTGAAAGCTCGATCTTTCGCCGGCAGTTCGAGACTTCTTGGATAGCGACCTTGCCCGGTGATCAAGGCAGTGGATTAATCGCATATGACGACGATCGTCGCGTTGTCGGCGCATGTCGCCGCGGCCGCTCCATCCTCGGATTGACGAATGAAATGATCCAATCCGGCGTCAACCTCTCAAGCCTTATCCAGCTGGACGGACATGCGGCACGGGCACAGGAGACATCGGTTGAGCTGCGACGGGTAGATGGTACTCCGCTGGGACGGGGAGAGATTGCTCGGCCGGCAGTAGCAAGGTCAATGAGGACGCGGTCCGAGCAGCGTCGCGAGGCTCCGCCTAATCAGTTTACCAGCCTATTCAAGCTGGCCGGCAGCGATCCCACGCTGACCATGGGCATTAAGCGACTGATGACGATCAGCGACCAGAACTTGCCGATCCTGCTGCATGGGGAGACCGGTACGGGCAAGGACGTATTTGCGCGGGCAATTCACGCCTCCAGCAATCGTGCCCGCAACCGCTACGTCGCGTTAAATTGTGCCGCCATGCCTGAAAGCCTGATCGACGCTGAACTGTTTGGATATGAAGCGGGCGCCTTTACTGGCGCGAGGCGCGAAGGATCGAAGGGACTAATCGTGCAAGCGGACGGCGGCACGCTATTTCTCGACGAAATCGGAGACATGCCAATCGCTCTGCAAACCCGTTTGCTGAGGGTACTCGAAAATCGCGAGGTTTGGCCCTTGGGAGCATCAAAGCCCGTAACTGTCGACATCAAACTGATCAGCGCAACACACCGTGATCTTGCTCGCATGGCTAATGACGGAACGTTTCGGGCGGATCTTTACTACAGATTGCGTGGCTTGCAGATCCGGCTGCCCGCCTTGCGTGACCGCGCCGACAAGGCAGATGTTATTTCGCAAATCGCGAGCGAGGAAGCTCCGAATTGCCGGATCTCACATGACGCTTGGACGATGCTGCTTCACTATCCGTTCCCCGGGAATATGCGTCAGCTTAGGCACGCGTTGCGACTAGCTGCTTGCACCGCCGAAGACGGCATTATTGTCGAAGCCGATCTGGACCTGCCGCCTTTCGGCAGTCTTGTTGCTGAGGTCAATCAAGTCGATGAGCGGGCAACGATCGTCGCCGCGCTGCGCGATCACGGCGGTCGCGTGTCCAGCGCCGCAAGAGCGCTCAAGCTCAGCCGCGCCACACTTTACCGCAAAATCAAGCTCCTCAAGATCGACGTGCCTGATTAGGCAAAGGCCACTACGATTACGGCGTCAATCAGGAGAAATTGCTCCAACTCGATCGTCGCGCATCCACATCCCCGAGTGAAAACGGGTCGCGGATATCGCGCACGCCTTGGAAGCTGCTGCGCAAATAAACGAGTGGACTAGCTCTGGTCGCGACGCGTACGTCTTGGACTTCGCCCACGAATACCGAATGAGTCTTTGTTTCGAATTCCTGTGCCAGCAAGCAATCAAACGCGACGACGGCGTCCTCCAGCAACGGAGCGCCAGTGGCGCTCTCGATCCATCGCCCAAATGCGAAACGATCGTCGCCGTTGAGCCCCTTCTGGCCACTAAATGTCAGCGCCAGTAATGTGTGATCCTCGCTGAGGAAGTTTATTGCGAAGCATGCTTCGGCACGAATACGTGCATGTGCGCTGGCATTACGGTTTACGCAGACAAGCAAGGAGGGCGGATCGTCGGACAGCGAGCAGGCTGACGTTACCGTCAGACCGGTGCGCTGCCCCGGCTCGGTGCCGACCGTCACCAGCGCGACGGCGCCTGTGCATTGACGCATCGCCTGCTTGAACCTCTGAGCATCGATGATCATGCCTTAGGTGGCGTGGACACTTATCGCATCCATAAGACGATGGCGGCGACAGTGACGATGGCAAGGTAATTTCGGGCTGTC
>NZ_JAFCLR010000025.1:0-108515 GCF_018131065.1 Bradyrhizobium sp. AUGA SZCCT0431
CTCGTGTGCATTTTGTTTTGTGCAAACCGCACGCGAGACCGCGGGTGCAGCGCGCACCCGGTCTTCCCTGCGCCCTCATTTTCGAGGGCAAGGAGATTTCTGGCAAAGCTCGGGCGCGACGCGCCGCGAGATCGCGAACGCGTATTTAGGACTAGGACACCGTCATTGCGAGCGCAGCGAAACAATCCATCTCGCCGCGCAAAGAAAAGGATGGATTGCTTCGCTTCGCTCGCAATGACGAATGGGCTTTTTGAAATTCGAATCGGAAATGTGCAGCGGCGCTACCGGAATGCGTCGCCCCTACGACGCGACCGCGCCAAACCGCGCCAGAAACTGCTTCTCGGCCTTGGCTGCGGTCCATGGCGTCAGATATTCGCGCACGGTTGGTTCGGGCAGGCCGGGGTCTTTGCCGAACAGACGCTTGGCTTCGGCTTCGGCAAAGCCTGCCAGATGGGTGGCTTCGAGATAGGCCGCGCCGCGGTCGGCGGCCTTGATCGCCTGCGTAATGGCATCCGCCAGTACCGGCGGCAGGCCGAAGCGGATATGGATCGCGGCCAGCAGGCGTTTCTCCACCACCTTGTAATCGCCGCCGATCACAGCCTTGAACGGCGAGATCATGTCGCCGATGACATATTCCGGCGCATCGTGCAGCAATGCGGCGAGCCGGAATTTGAGATCGACGCGCGGCATCTGCTCGCGCAGCACGGCTTCCACCAGCAGCGTGTGCTGCGCCACCGAAAAGATATGCGCACCGCTGGTCTGGCCGTTCCAGCGCGCGACGCGGGCGAGGCCATGGGCGATATCGGCGACCTCGATGTCGAGCGGCGAGGGGTCGAGCAGATCGAGCCGCCGCCCCGACAGCATCCGCTGCCAGGCTCGGGTCGAGACATCGGAAGATTTGCCAGCCATCCTTCTTGTCGTCATTTGGCCTTGAGGCGGGGCTTGCGATGTTGTCCGCTGCAGGTCTCGTGGCAGAAGCACGTGACCAGATGGTCGTTGACCATGCCGGTGGCCTGCATGAAGGCGTAGACGATGGTCGGGCCGACGAACTTGAATCCGCGCGCGCCGAGCTCCTTCGATATTTTGATCGACAACGGCGTCGAGGCCGGCACGCTGGCGGTGGTCTTGAACTGGTTGACCTTCGGCTTGCCGTCGACGAAGTCCCACAGGAATTTCGAGAAGCCCGCGCCTTCTTCCATGATCTTGAGATAGCCCTTGGCGCTGTTGACGGCGCCTTCGATCTTGGCGCGGTTGCGGACGATGCCGGCATCGTTCATCAGCGCGTGGACTTTCTTCTCGCTGTAGCGCGCGATCTTCTCCGGCTGGAAATCGTCGAAGGCTTTGCGAAAGTTCTCGCGCTTGCGCAGGATCGTGATCCAGGAAAGGCCGGCCTGAAAGCCGTCGAGGATCAGCTTTTCATACAGCGCGCGGTCGTCATACTCAGGCACGCCCCATTCGGTGTCGTGATAGGCCATGTAGAACGGATCTTCGCCCGGCCACGGGCAGCGGGTCTTGCCGTCGGCGTGCAGGCGTGCGGAACGGCTCATTGAACTTTGCTCATGCGACGGTCTGCTTCGGCGGCGTGCGCACGTCGTTCGGATCGGTGAGGCGGATCGCAAGCCCGCCGGCCGACAGTGTCAGGCCGGCGTCGAGCGCGTCGGCGACGCGATCGGTCCGCACCAGCGCGATGCCGTGGCCGCCGGCGGTCGATCCCATGGTGCCGACCGGCTTGTCGCCGGCGACGACGGGGATGCCGGCCTCAGGCGAGAAATCTTCCAGCGTGACCCGAACCGCGCGGGTGCGCGCGGTGCCGCGATGCTGCATCCGCGACACCACCTCCTGCCCGACGTAGCAACCTTTTTCGAAATCGACGCCGTGCAGGCGGTCCATATTGGTCTCGTGCGGAAACGCGTCGCTGTACATGAAATCGAGGCCGCCGCGCGGCACGCCCGCGGCGACGCGACGGACCTCATAGGCGGCTTCATCGACGAGCTCGGCGCCGATCAAATCGGCGACCTTCTGCTTGAGCTCTTCGGGAACCAGGATGCGCCAACCCAGCGTTTCATTGCGCGGGTCGGCAAACGAAAGATCAGGCTTCATCGCGGGCTCACCGTCCCACGCCGCGAGCACGCCGAGGCTGTCGGACAGGTTCTCCACCGCGACCTTGGCGCGCAGCTTATAGAAGCCGAGCTTGTCGGTCAGGCCTTTTGCCAGCGGGCGCGGCACATCGATCAGGAACCCACCGCCGTGACCATCAGGGGCCTCCGTGATCAGGAAATCCGCGGTGATCTTGCCCTGCGGCGTCAGCAGCGCACCGAACCGGCCAAGGCCGGGCCGCAGCAGCGTGACGTCGGTCGTGACGAGGCCGTTGAGGAAGTTGCGGGCGTCCTCGCCCGAAACCTTGACCACGCCCCGGTCGGTAAGAAACGCTGCTTTCATGCGCTGAAATGGCCTGTTTTGGAGGTTCTGCTTCGAACTTCTCTGGAAGTTCTCTTCAAGTTCCTGGGGAAACAAAGGTGCCGGATATCACATGGGAACGTAAGGCGCTAAGGTGCCGTCAACAAGCCCGAGAGGCAGCCTAAAGCGGGCATCGAGGACCGATGAATCAGCGATTTGATACCATTCTAAAATCCGGCACCGTGGTCAATCAGGACGGCGAGGGCCTCCGTGACATCGGCATCACCAATGGCCGGATCGCCGCGATCGGCGGGCTTGGGCAGGCGTCCGCCGCCGAGACGATCGACTGCAAGGGCCTGCACATCCTGCCCGGCGTGATCGACACCCAGGTGCATTTCCGCGAGCCGGGCCTGACCCAGAAGGAAGACCTGGAAACAGGATCGCGCAGCGCCGTGATGGGCGGGGTCACCGCGGTGTTCGAAATGCCGAACACCGATCCCCTGACCGTCACCGAGGCGACCTTCAGCGACAAGATCAAGCGCGCCCATCATCGCATGCATTGCGATTTTTCGTTCTTCATCGGCGGCACCCGCGACAATGTCGCCGATCTGCCGGAACTGGAACGCGCGCCGGGCTGCGCCGGCGTCAAGGTGTTCATCGGCTCTTCCACCGGAGCGCTGCTGGTCGAGGACGACGAAAGCCTGCGGCGGATCTTTGCGGTCATCAAGCGCCGCGCCGCCTTCCATGCCGAGGACGAATACCGCCTCAACGAGCGCAAGTCGCTGCGCATCGAAGGCGATCCGCGTTCGCACCCGGTGTGGCGCGACGAGACCGCGGCGCTGATGGCGACGCAGCGGCTGGTCAATATTGCCCGCGAGAGCGGCAAACGGATTCACGTGCTGCACATCTCCACCAAGCAGGAGATCGACTATCTGCGTGACCACAAGGATGTCGCGTCCTGCGAGGCGACGCCGCATCACCTCACATTGGTGGCGCCGGAATGCTACGAGCGGCTCGGCACCCACGCCCAGATGAACCCGCCGGTGCGCTCGGCCGATCACCGCGACCGCATCTGGTACGGCATCGAGCAGGGCATCATCGACGTGCTCGGCTCCGACCACGCGCCGCATACGCTGGAAGAGAAAGCGAAAACCTATCCGGCCTCGCCCTCGGGCATGACGGGTGTGCAGACGCTGGTGCCTGTCATGCTCGACCACGTCAACGCCGGGCGCTTGTCGTTGCAACGTTTCGTCGATCTCAGCAGTGCCGGCCCCGCGCGGCTCTACAACATCGCGACCAAGGGCCGCATCGCCGCGGGCTACGACGCCGACTTCACGGTCGTCGATCTCAAGCGCTCTGAGACCATCACCAACAAATGGGTGGCTTCGAAGGCGGGCTGGACGCCCTATGACGGCATGCGCGTCACCGGCTGGCCGGTCGGCACCTTCGTGCGCGGCAAGCGGGTGATGTGGCAGGGCGAACTGACGACGCCATCGACCGGCGAGCCGGTGCGGTTCCTGGAGACGTTGAGGGTGTAGCATCGGGTGTCGTCACCCGCGAAGGCGGGTGACCCAGTACGCCGCGGTCTATCGGTTCAATCGCTGGCGTCTCTGGAATGCTGGGTCGCCCGGTCAAGCCGGGCGATGACAGCGGAGTGTGCAGATGGATTACTGCCTCGCCAGCGACAGCGAAAATTCGCCATTGCGTACGCGCGCGGGAAGGCCTTCGACGAATTTCGCCACCGCGTCCTCGCCATAGGTCGAGACCAGTTCGGCCAGCGCCGTGAACAGGCTCGCCTGCGCCAGGCAGTCGCCGTCGACGCCATCGTGGCGCGCCTCGGCCCAGGCCTCATGGAGGTAGCTGAGCGCCGCCTGCTTCTGCTCGTGATCGGGAAGCGGGTCGCGGGCGATGGAATAAGACGCAGGATGGCTCATGAAACTCGACAGACGTTGCGCGCGTTCCCCAGCGGAGCGCATCTGATCGCTAAGCTGTAGCATGCGCCGCAGGGCCTGCTAGGCCACATCTTTAAGAAAGGTTAACGCCGCTCCCGGCATTTGATGGGGTCGCGGGTTCCGCGGAAAAATCCTGCGAAATGCAGTCGAGTAGGGCCTGCGGCGTGGCGCAGACATGCAGCGCGCCGGCCCCGATCAATTCGTCCTTGCTGCCATAGCCGTAGAGCACGCCGATTGCCTGCATGCCGTTGTTCTTGGCGCCGATCATGTCGTGGCTGCGGTCGCCGATCATCAGCGTTCTGGCCGGATCGACCGAAGCGGTCTTCAACGCGTATTCCAGGAGATCGGACTTGTCGACACGGGTGCCGTCGAGCTCGGAGCCGAACACATGCTCGAAATGATGGCGCAGCCCGAAATGCTCGACGATGCGTGTCGCGAACACATGCGGCTTGCTGGTGGCGACAAACAACCGGTGGCCGGACTGGCGGAGCTTCGTCAGCACTTCGCTGATCCCGTCATACACGCCGTTCTCGTACAGCCCGACGTCGGAAAACCGCTCGCGGTACAGCGACACGGCGCGGTCGGCGGAATCTTCCGCACCCAGCAGTCTGACAAAACTGGCGCGCAGCGGCGGGCCGATGCACCAGGTCAGTTCGTCTTCGGTCGGGATGCTGTGATGGTCGAGCTTTTGCAGCGCATACTGGATCGAGCGCGTGATGCCGGGCTTGGGGTCCGTCAGCGTGCCGTCGAGGTCGAAATAAACAGCGTCGAGGGGCATGTCAGTTCGCATAGCGCGCGGTGAGATCGCGTGAAATCTTCGAGCCTTCCTCGATGTAGCGGCGAATCGCGATCGAGGCGGCGGGCGTGCAGGTGCGGTAGGTCTGCTGGAAGCCGTTATAGCCGCGGTTGAAGCCGGCGATCATGCGCGCGCGGCGTTCGCCCGAAGGCGTTTCGGCATCGACCAGCGCCTGCATTTCGTTGCGCCATTTCGCGCCTTCATTGTTGCCGCAGATGCCACGCAAATAGTGCAGCGTGCCGAGGATTTCGGCCAGCCGCTGCAAATCGCGGTCGAACGGCGCGGCGCCATCCTGGGCCCGCGCGGGCGCCAGATGGCAGGCCGAGATGAGGATGAGGACGGCGAAAAAGTGCTTGCGCATTTGGGGGTCCAGAACCCGCCCGATATGCCCCCTCAATGCGCCGGTGGCAAGGCGCTAAACCAGCTTCCGTGCCGCTGCTAAGACCTCCAGGAGGCCGCCGGTGAGCCTGAGATCGCCGAGCGCATCGGGGTCAAACCATCCGAAATCGTCGTGCTCGTCGTTCAGGACCGGCTCCCGGGCGGTCCAGCGCGCCGCGAACGACATGATCAGATAATGCCCACCGCCGCCGGTTCCCGGCAGCACTTCGCGCCAGCCGGCCAGCGCCAGAATCTCGATTCGCAAGCCCGTTTCCTCGTCGACCTCGCGATGCAGCGCCGTATGCAGCGATTCGCCGAATTCGACCCGGCCGCCGGGGAACGAATAAAAGCCCTTGCCCGGCGAGCGCGAGCGGCGGACCAGCAGCACCTTGCCGTCGCGAAAGATCGCGCCGCTAACGGCGAGTTGGGGACGGGTGGGCGGGGCTAGGGAATCCAAGGCCTGTTCCGGAAAAGTGGAAGACGGTTTCGGGCCGGATCATGCCCGATCGATGCGGGAAGGTCTAATGCGGGCTACGGATTTGTGCGGATACGGCCGAGCTGAGGCGGCTAGTTCGACATGATGGTTTCGACGTCGGCCTCGGTGGCGCCGTTGATGATACCGCCGGCCAGCGCCACCAGCGGCTTGACCCAGCCGGTGGCCTGCTCGGCGAGCGTGGCGCGGGTCTTGTCCTGGCGGGCTTCGCGCATCGCCGAGCCTACCGCGGTCAGGATCGAGGTCATGGTGTTGGCGACGTTGTCGAACTCGGTGCGAATCTTGGGGTCGGCCAATTCGTAGGCCTCGATCGCGAGATCGCGGGCCTTGAAATTGGAAGCCCAGAAATGCTCGGCGTAGGACAGCGGGGTCCAGGTCAGAAAATCCTCGGCGCATTCCGGCATGTCCGGAACCATCTCGAGCAGCATGATGGCTTCGTTGAAATGATTCAGATAGTCGGTGGCAAGCCCGGTGCGGGGGTTGATGTTTGCGGCGCGCAGAACCGCGGCGCGGGCCTCATCGATGGGGCCCGTGCGTGGCGGCGGTGTCGGGCGATCGGGTCGCGCTGCTGTGGCGGCCGGTAAGCTCATCTGTTCCAGTGTTAACAACTGGGGTTAAAAGGGATTAAACGGACACCCATTCGGGTTAGATTATGTGCGGACGTTTCGTAATTACCTCGCCGCCGGCGGCACTTAGGCAGATTTTCGGCTATGCCGAGCAGCCCAATTTCCCGCCGCGGTACAATATTGCTCCAACCCGGCCGATCCCGGTGGTGATGCTGGAGAATGGCGGCCGGCATTTCCGGTTGATGCGCTGGGGCCTGGTGCCGGCCTGGGTCAAGGACCCGCGCAAGTTCTCGCTGCTGATTAATGCCCGCTCCGAGACGGTGCGGGAAAAGCCCGCCTTCAAGAACGCCATCAAGCGGCGGCGCTGCCTGATTCCCGCCGACGGCTATTACGAATGGCAGGATTCGAGCGGCCGCAAACGGCCGTTCTTCATCCACCGCCGCGACGGCAAGCCGGTCGGCTTTGCCGCATTGGCCGAGACCTGGATGGGGCCGAACGGCGAGGAGGTCGACAGCGTTGCGATCGTCACCGCGCCGGCCAGCCGCGATCTGGCGGCGCTGCATCACCGCGTGCCCGTGACGATCGCCCCCGAGGAGTTCGAGCGCTGGCTCGACGGGCGGACCAATGATGCCGACGACGTCATGGCGTTGTTGACCGGCCCCGCGGAAGGCGAATTCGCCTGGCACGAGATTTCGACGCGGGTCAATCGCGTCGCCAATGACGACGCGCAATTGCTGCTGCCGATCACGGAAGAAGAGCGCGCGGCCGAGGAGCCGAAGCCGAAGAAGGCCGTGCGCAAGGCGGCAGCGGCGCCGGAGGATGAAGGACAGGGGAGCTTGTTTTAACTCCGCGTCGTCCCGGCGAAGGCCTGGCGAAGGCCGGGACCCATAACCCCAGGAAGAAGTTTTGCGAATGGTCTCTGCTACCGAGCCTTCATCGAGAGATCACGCGGTATGGGTCCCGGGTCAAGCCCGGGACGACAGTTGAGGCGAGGCGACACCTACCGAAAAATATTCAGCGCCGCATATTGCAGCAGCATGATCGTCTTGGCATCCGCGATGCGGCCGTCGGCGATCATCGCGAGTGCGGAATCGATCGGCAATTCCAGCACCTCGATGTCCTCGCCTTCGTCGGCTAGGCCGCCGCCGCTGCCGATCCGCATCGAGGCTTCATACTCGGCGACAAAGAAGTGCAGTTTCTCCGTCACCGCGCCCGGGCTCATGAAGGCCTCGAACACCTTCTTGACGTCATGGAGTCGATAGCCGGTTTCCTCTTCGGCCTCGGCGAGGATTCGTTCCTCCGGCGATGCATCGTCGAGCATGCCGGCGGCGGCTTCGATCAGGAGATCGTCATGGCCGTTGACGTAGGCCGGCAAGCGGAACTGCCGCACCAGCACCACGGTACGCAAGGCAAGATTATACGGCAGCAAGGCTGCGGCGTTGCCGCGGTCATAGACTTCGCGGGTTTGCGTCTGCCATTCGCCGTTGCCGCGGCGGTAGTCCAGCGTGATGCTCTTCAACAAGTACCGGGCATGGGAGAGGACACGCTCGTCTTTGATGCGGATGCGGTCGGAGATGGTCATGGTGCCTGCCGTTACATGGCGTTTTCAAGCGAAGTCGGAATCGGTTCGCGCTAGGAAAACGCGTCAAACAAAAGCCTACGGCGTCGGCTCGCGGCCGTCGAGCCATTTGGCAAAGACGATCGTCTGCGCCTCGGCATAGCCGTTCGACTGGTAGAACGCGCCAGCGCGGGCGTTCTCGCGCCGGACCATCAATTGCACCTTGGCCATGCCGGCTGCGCGCAGCCAATCCTCGGCCGCGTTCATGATGACGCGGCCATAGCCGCGGCCGCGGCGTTCCGGATCAGTCGCGACGTAATAGACCCAGCCGCGATGGCCGTCATGGCCGACCATGGCGGTCGCCACGATGGCGCCGCCGTCGCGGCCAATCAGCACGGTCGAATTCGGCCCGCGCCGCGCCAGCGCGATGTCGGATTCCGGATCGTTCCACGGCCGCGTCAATCCGCAGGCCTGCCACAGCGCGACGACGGCGGGGATGTCGGCGTCCGCGATCGGCGCGATGGCGAGTGGCGGAAGCGGCTTTGGCACTGGTGCGTTCACAGCACCTTGCCGGGGTTCATGATCCCGGTGGGATCGAGCATCGCCTTGATGCTGCGCATCAGTTCGATCGCGACTTTGTCTTTCACGTCGGGCAGTTCGTCGCGCTTGAGCACGCCGATGCCGTGCTCGGCCGAAATCGATCCGCCCATCCGCAACACGATCGCGAACACGACCTCGTTGACCTCGTGCCAGCGCGCCAGGAAGTCCGCGGTATTGCCGCCGACCGGCTGGCTGACATTGTAATGGATGTTGCCGTCGCCGAGATGGCCGAACGGCACCGGCCGCGAGCCCGGGATCAACTTCACCACCGCCGCGTTGGCCTCTGCGATGAAATCAGGCACGGCGGCGACCGGCACGGAAATGTCGTGCTTGATCGAGCCGCCTTCCGGCTTCTGCGCCGCCGACATCTCGTCGCGAAGCTTCCAGAACGCCGAGCGCTGGCTGAGGTTCGCCGCGATCACGGCGTCATCGACGATGCCTTCTTCCATGCCCTTGGCCAGGATCGATTCCAGTGCGTCGCGGGCATCATCGCGTGAGGATGACAATTCCATCAGCACGTACCAGGGGTGCTTGCACTCCAGGGGATCGCGGATGTCGATGCCGTGACGGATGCTGAAATCCACGGCGATGTCGGCCAGCAGTTCAAAGCTGGTCAGGCTGCCGGCCGCCTCGTTCTGCGAGATCGACAGCAGCTTCAGCGCCTGCGCCGGCGATTGCAGGCCGACATAGGCGGTCTCGATCGCACGCGGGTTTGGGAACAGTTTTAGCGTCGCCGCCGTGATGATGCCGAGCGTGCCTTCGGCGCCGATGAAGAGATTGCGCAGATCGTAGCCGGTATTGTCCTTTTTCAGCTTCGACAGCGAGTTCAGGATCCGCCCGTCGGCCAGGACCACTTCCAGGCCGAGCGCCATCTCGCGCGCCACGCCGTAGGCGAGCGCAGCCGTGCCGCCCGCGTTGGTCGAGAGATTGCCGCCGATGGTGCAGCTTCCTTCGGCGCCGAGCGACAGCGGAAACAGCCGGTCGACGTCGCGGGCGCGCTGCTGGGCGACCTGCAGCACCACCCCGGCCTCGCAGGTCATGGTGTTGGAGGCGGCATCGACCTCGCGGATTTTATCGAGCCGCCGCAGCGAGACGACGACCTCGCCATTATGCGGCGTCTGGCCGCCGACCAGCCCGGTATTGCCGCCCTGCGGCACCAACGCGATTTTATGCGCGGTGGCGAGTTTACAGATTTCGGACACTTCCGCGGTCGATCCCGGCCGCAACACCAGCGGCGAGCGCCCATGAAACAGATCGCGCTCCTCGGTGACGTAGGGCGCGATATCGGCAGCATCCGTCACCGCATATTTGTCGCCGACGATCGCGCGGAATTTCGCGATCAGTTCGGGCGGAATCTGTGGCGCGGCAGGCTGGACGATATTCATGGTCTGGTTTCACTCCCGTCCGATTCACTCCCGCCCGACTGCGGCGCGGCGCAGCCGGTCGTTGATGGCTTCGCCCAGTCCATCGTTGGGAATGGGCATCACGGCGATGGTTTGCGCCGCCTTGCTGTCGAGCGCGCGAAGATAGCCGAACAGATTGGCGGCGGCCTCGCTGAGATCGCCGCGTACGGACAGATTCATCACCGCGGCGGCGGCGTCAATTCCCGAAACTGCATCGCTGCCGAACGCCAGCAGCGCCTCGCCGGGCTCGATCTGAATTGCACCGAGCCGTACACGTGTTCTCGGAGCATAATGCGACGCCAGCATGCCCGGCGCCAGCGGCTGGGCGCTGTCGCTCTCGGCGTCCGCAGGCGGTTGCTCGAGCGCACGGCCCAGCACGCGCTCGATGTCGGCGCGCGGCAGGCCTCCCGGGCGCAGCAGCATCGGTTCGTCGAAAATCCCGACAATGGTCGATTCGACGCCGACCGCGACCGCGCCGCCATCGACGATCAGGTCGATCCGGCCCTCCAGATCGCTTTGCACATGGGCGGCCGTCGTCGGCGAGACGTGCCCGGACAGATTGGCCGACGGCGCCACCACCGGCCGGCCGAAGACGCGCAGGATGTCGCGCGCCACAGGGTGTGCCGGTATCCGAATCGCGACGGTCTCGAGCCCTGCGGTGGCGAGGTCGGCGACCGCGCACTGTTCGGTCTTCGGCAGCACCAGCGTCAGCGGCCCCGGCCAGAACGCCTCGGCCAGCCGCAAGGCGGCCGCGTCAAAACGGCCGATTTCGCGCGCCGCGGCGAGATCGCCGACATGGGCGATCAGCGGATTGAAGGCCGGCCGGCCCTTGGCTTGGTAAAGCCGGGCGATTGCGGCCGCGTTGGTGGCATCGGCGCCCAGCCCATAAACGGTCTCGGTCGGGAACGCGACCAGCCCGCCTTCGCGCAAACAACGCGCTGCAGAGGCCACCGCGGCCTCGCTGGGGGGCAAAACCGACGTTTTCAGGCTTGTATTCACAGGGATTAATTCCTCAAATCGGTGCCTTGCGGTGACCGAAACCGGCAGCTATAAGCCGCGTTCTTAGTCGGAGTGTGGCTCAGCCCGGTAGAGCACTGCGTTCGGGACGCAGGGGTCGCAGGTTCGAATCCTGCCACTCCGACCATTAAATCAATGGCTTGCGCGACCTTCTCGCGGCCTCTTATTGACCAAAAATCCCGGTTTTGCACGCAAAATGCACGCAGCATTTTCGGGGCGCACGAGACGGTCTTTATCACGCACCCGATGGTGCAGGAGAAGGCCGTCAGGAGCACGTTGAGCCCGGGCACCCGCGCGACGTTCTGCGAGCGTATGGCGAATCAACGTTGCGTTGATGCGGTCCTCGAGACCGGCCCTCTTCACCAGATGCGTCATCGTCAATGATGAAGCCGTCATCGAATCGCTCGCCGGTGCTACTGAGGTTCGATCCTGGCTTCCGTGACGGCCGCTGCCCAGCGCTCCGCTTGGGCATTCACAAACGCCGCGAAGGGTTCGGTCGTGTCACCCTGCGGCTCGAAACCGAAGTCGAGGATTCTGGCCTGCACGTCCGGCAAGCGAAGCGTACGATGCGGTCGATCTCGATCGCGAGCTTATCGATGATAGGCATCGGTGCCTGACACGCTGCTGGCCGTTGTTGCCGGCCGATCGCCGTGATGAATTCGAAACAGGGAGATGAAAATGCAGGAACCGGAAGGACGCGAAATCGGTCGCATCTATTTTCCCTCATCTCCCAGCGAATTCATAACTGCATTCGCTCATTTCCATCGGGCCGAGATTGCCCGCATGGCCGGATGGCGAGATCGCATCGACCGGACCACCAATTGGGCCATTACGCTGGTCGCCGCGATGCTCTCGGTCTCGCTTTCGACGTCGAATGCGCACCACAGCGTGCTGATGTTTGCGATGGTGCTGGCATTCTTCCTGCTGATGATTGAGTCGCGGCGCTACCGCTTCTTCGACGTCTATCGGTCTCGCGTGCGCCGGCTGGAGCGCAATTACTACGCCAAGCTGTTTGATCCCGGCGTGAAAGCGGAGGAGGACTGGCAGCGCATCATGGCTGCCGATCTCTTGGCGCCGACATTCGTGATGTCGATGGCAGAGGCCGTGTCGCGAAGGTTGCGACGCAACTACATCTGGATATTCCTGATCCTGCTGGGCGCATGGGCGCTCAAAGTGACCTTTCCCTCCTTCAGCGGCGAGGTCCCGCCGGCTCTCACCTTCCACGATTGGGTCAGGAATGCCGGCGTGGGTCCGGTTTCCGGCTGGATCATATCGGCGGTCATGCTGGCTTTTTACGGCTGGATCGTCATCGCTGCATTGAGGACGCGCGGCCGTCAGGGCGAACTCGCGCATGGCGATGCTCATGTGTGAGGCGTGCAGGCATGTCTTTCGAACTTGGAGGTGGGACTGCAAGCAACGAATCGATGTCAGCGAACTTTTTCTACGCGACCTTCACGCAGCGGCGGAATCGAATTGGTATTCGCCGTGGTGTGATTGAATCATCGCGATCCGTGGCGGGCGTTCGATCCCCGGCCTCTTGCTTGCGGAGGTTCGAGAACGACCTGCTTCAGATCGCTGCCGCCGCTCACCACGACGATGACGAAATTGAGTTTGCCATTGTCGTCCATCAGGCTTCCGCCAATGGCTCGTCCCGACGCTACTTGTTCCGCGATGATGACGGCGTCCGACAGCTCTTGCCGGACGGTCCGCAGTGCCATGACGTTGTTCCTGTCGTCCGGATTGAGGTCCTTCAGGTGCGACACTGTTTCCGCGCCGATCGTGTCGCCGGTTTTTGCATCGATCGCATGTTCCCAGACACGGTTATCCTGGACTGTCTTCACGCGATAAACCGGGGAGCCCGACGCGCCATCGAAGCTGATATCCGCGGTTCTCGAGCCGGCGTGCCGCTTTTCAGCGATTCCCATCGCCTGGCGCAGCGATAGCTGTGCCGCACGGAATGCCTCGAGCTCGCGGCTCACCGCCTCCTGGTGGATGCGATCGTCCTCTGCGCCTTCCTCCTGAGCTGCCTGCGTGGCCGATAACGGGGGTATCGCAAATGGTGGAGCAAGCGCGAGGAGGGAGAGAAGGATGACCGCAAATCGTTGCTTGTTTGACATCGGCTGCTTTCGTTGTTTGCACGTGCCGGATTGAAAGTCGGGCGATTATCAATTGCCGCTGGCGAGATGCCGCCTGGTTGAGACGCCGGACATCGGCGCAGGTTCCAGTTCGTCTGGCGGAGGGGATACCGACCAGACACGGTTGCCGCGCGCCCTGTCGTAACCGTACTGGAACAGCGCGCGCATATAGGCGGTGTCGAAGCCGGAGGTCGGCGAAGCCGGCTGATCGCCTTCGATGTAAGTCAGGTTGAATCCGAACTTGTTGCGGCGGGCGAAGATATAGGTGCTGTACAGAATCGAGCGGGTCTGGATTTTCGTCATCGTCGACGACGACCGCGCGGCGATTTCGACAGTGGCATTCCGAACCAGCTTGAATTCACGCTCGACCTTGTTGTTGATCAGGATGTAGAGCTGCAGATTGTCCAGCTTGCCCGGCTTGGCATCGTGCAGCAGGTAGGCCTCCGGCAGCGTCAGGACAGGCGCGGTCACGCCGCCATCGACGTGCATCTCCTCGAAACGCTTGCCGTTGGCTTCCGCGCTCACCAGCATCGGCGGAAACACGACGGGCAGGCTCGCCGATGCGGCGACGACGTCCCGGAACAGGTTCAATGCTGCGGGCGTGCGGAGCGAGGCGATGCGTCCCATGTCCCAGATCGCGGTGCGCTGCGAATCGAGATTGGTCGTGACGACGAGCAGTCGCCGCCCCTTGGCGTGTTCGGCTGCGACCGACGCGACGAAGTCGGCATCGATATATTTGGCCACCAGTTCGCGCAGCCGGGCGTTGCCGAACAGGCCCGCCCCGAAGATGGCATTGAACGGGTTCGGTGCGTCGAGAAGGCTCTCGGCGATGCCGCTGGTGTAGAGCTCACGCAAGGTCGCGTCATGGCCGGGACCGAGAAACGCGAATGGCGCGATGAGCGCGCCGGTGCTGACACCCGACACGATCGAGAACGAGGGACGGCTGCCGGTCTCGGTCCAGCCGATAAGCACACCGGCGCCATAGGCGCCGTCGGCCCCGCCACCGGATAACGCAAGGTAGGTGCGGGGTCCGCGCAGCATGGCCTGTGCGGGATATTGCCGGAATGTGGCGGCGGGCTCGTCGGCGTAGCGGCGCAAATCCGTCAGATCGAGGACGCGCGCGGAGGATGCCTCCGCAACACTGTGCGGCGTCCTCGGCAGCGACGAACATCCGGCGGTGAGAAGGCTGAGCGCTGAAACCATGGCCAAGGCTACGGATGTCCGAAGACCGATGCAGTTCATGACATTTCCGGATTGGAAGTGAGCGCTCAGGGGCAACCCGCCGCGTATCGGGAGTCGCTTCGCCATTCGGCCCATCGGGATGCGGCGACCATTCGCTCCGTCAGGCGCCGGCGATTGCTGGACGGCGGCGGCTCTCGCCGCTCCGGCCTGGACCGGATTCCGTCACACGCATCCGGACGCACCGCCGGAAAAAGGGCCGTTTTGACGCCATAAGACACATCCGAACCAATCAAGTGAGTAATCACTTACTAAAGTTGGCTGACTGAAAAGTCAATAGCGGATCATGTATACGGTATCAAAATACCTTAACGGATTGGTGAAAGGATTCAGCCTGCGCACTGCAGCAGACGGCAAATAGGGTAGGGTCTGGGAGTGACCAAGCATATCACCGACCGCGCAAGGATGGCCCGTCACTGGCTGATCCTTGCAGACGATCTGACCGGAGCCGCCGACTGCGCCATTGCGTTCGGCAGGATGGGGCGTGAGGCGGTCGTGACGTGGGGTGACGCCACAAAGCCGTCGCATCGCCAGGCAGCTGTTTGGGCTCATGACGTCGCAAGCCGCGGCCTTTCGTCCGAAGCCGCGGTGGCGCGCCATCTCGGCGTGCTGGCGCGCTTGCCGATGTCCGAACGTGCGCTGTTCAAGAAGATCGATTCAACGTTGCGAGGACAGCCCGCGGCGGAACTGGCCGCGACGCTTGCCCATCTGAAGTCAGGGGCCGAGCGGATATTTGGCGTGCTGGCACCAGCCTTTCCGGCAACCGGCCGCACCACCGTCGATGGCCGGGTCCTCGTTCACGGCGCGGCCTTGGAAGAAACCGAGCTGTGGCGGCGCGATCACACCTATCCAAATGCCGATCTCGTCGACATTCTCGCGGCCGCCGGAATTTGCAGCGAGAAGGTCACGCTTGCCGCTGTGCGTGGGGGCGATCTCGGAGCCAGGTTCGCAACGATGGCGGATCGGTCGGCCACCGTGGTTGCCATCTGTGACGCCGAGACCGAGAATGATCTGGCCCTGATCGCGGAGGCGGGGCTGCATGCATCGCCTGCGAGCGTCTTCATCGGCAGCGCGGGTCTTGCGCATGCGCTGGCGAATCTGGAGGGACGTGGCGGCAGCGAAGCGCTGCGTATTCCCGCCAGCAAGTTCGGAACGCTCACCGTCGTCGGTTCGCTCGCCGCTGCCTCCCGTGTCGCGGCACGCCGCTTGAGGGAGACGGGAACCGCCGCATATTTTCCGGTCGAATTGAAAGCCCTGGCTGGAAATGATGTCGATCGCGCGGAACTTGCTTCCGGAGTGATGGCGCGTCTCGCTGATGGTGGCGATGCTCTCGTCGAGATATCGCTGAACGATTCTCCAAACATGTCGGTAGGGCCGCTTCTGGCCCACAATCTCGCGACAGCGCTGCAAGTCGCCGCGCCCGTGATCGGTGCGATTGCGGCAACGGGCGGCGAAACCGCGGCAGCGCTCTTGTCGGGCCTTGGCGTCAACGCTATCCGTCTTGCCGACGAGATCGAACCCGGCGTGTCGCTCGGCCTCACGCTGGGCCCGCTGTCCGTTCCTGTCGTCACCAAGGCGGGCGCATTCGGCGACGAGGATAGTCTTGTACGCATCAACGAGCGCCTTCACGCCGTTCGAACCAGAGGAAGTTTTGCATGAGCCGCCCGACGATTGCGATCACGATGGGCGATCCCGCCGGCATCGGGCCCGAAGTGATCATGAAGGCGCTGGCCCAGGAGGCGACGCGGGCGATCTGCAATCCGCTCGTGATCGGCGACGCCAACCGGCTGCGCAAGGCAGGCCGGCTTGTCGGCGCGTCGGTTGCGGTCGATGCACTCGGCGATGCCAAGCAGGCGGACTTTGCCGCAAGCGCCGTGCAATGCCTGGACCTGAAACTGGTGCCGGACGATTTGCCGTTCGGCCAGGTGTCGGCAGCAGCAGGTGAGGTCGCCTATCGCTGCATCGAAAAGGCCGTCGAGGTGGTGCAGGCAGGCGGCGCGCAGGCGATCTGCACTGCGCCGCTGTCGAAGGAAGCTCTTCACGCAGCCGGCCACAAATTTCCGGGTCACACCGAATTGCTGGCGCATCTCACCGGAACGCCCGAAGTCTCGATGATGCTGGTGTCATCGAAGCTCCGCGTCATCCACGTCACCACGCATATCGGTCTACTCGATGCGATCGAGAAGATCGAGCCCGGCCTCGTCGAACGCGTGATCTCGCGCGGACACGGCGTACTGGTACGCGCCGGCATCGCCAATCCAAGAATTGGTGTTTGTGCGATCAATCCGCATGCCGGCGAAAACGGGTTGTTCGGCCGCGGCGAGGAAGCGGCGAAGATCGCGCCCGCGATTGACGCCTGCCAGCGCCGTGGCTGGGATGTACGCGGCCCGCTGCCGGCGGACACGCTGTTCTTCCTGGCTGGCCGCGGCGATTACGACATGGTGGTTGCCATGTACCACGATCAGGGTCACGGCCCCATCAAGGTACTCGGGCTGGAAGCGGGTGTTAACATCACGGTCGGCCTGCCCATGATCCGGACCTCGGTCGATCACGGCACGGCTTTCGACATTGCGGGCAAGGGTATCGCGGATGAGCGCAGCCTGATCGAGGCGCTGCGGCAGGCGGCCGATCTGGCGCCGGACGCGGATCTCCGCGATCGTGTGTGACTAAGTATGGGTGTTTAATCCGGCGCTCCTGATCGCGCAGGCAAATTGCGGAGGCTCCATTGACGTCGTCGAGCGGGGACACGACATATCCCCGCACTGTCGATCCACGTCACCGCTCAGGAGAAAATATGGACGCGCCGCCTAATATCGATCCCGTCACAGCGCATCCTGACGGTGACGTCGTGCACTGGCTGACCAACGGCACGCGCGATCAGCGCTTCATCGACAATATTTTCGGTGAGCTTTGTGTCCGGCTCCAGCAAGCCGGCATTCCCGTCAAACGGGCGTCGCTTCATATCCTGATCCACCATCCGCAATGGCTTGGCGCCCGGATCAGGTGGGAAGACGGGATGCGCGAGGCCGAGATTGCGAGAGTGGACTACGATGTTCAGGAGCGATCCGAATATATCGGCAGTCCTGCCAACGAAATCCATGACGGTGTCACCGAGGTACGCGAAAATCTCGAGCGCGATCCCTCGCTGGGCCGCAAGCACGCCGTCTATGACGAGATGCGGGCGAAAGGCCTGACCGACTATGTGGCGTGGCCGCTCTATCATACGCTCGGCAAGCGGCACATCGTGACCTTCGCAACCGACCGGTCCGGCGGTTTCGACGCCGCGCATATCGCAGGCCTGTTGAAACTGTTGCCGGTGCTGGCGCTGGTCAGCGAAATCCGGGTCAAGAACCGGCTGGCGCGTACGCTACTGGAAACCTATGTCGGATCGCATGCCGGCGAGCTCATTCTGGCGGGCGCCACCAGGCGCGGAACCGGGACCACGGTACGCGCCGCCATCATGATCTGCGACTTGCGTGATTTCACCCGGATCTCCGACAACTGGCCGCGCGATGACGTCATTGATCTCCTGAACGGCTATTTCGACGCGATGTCGGAGCCGATCGCGCGGCATGGCGGCGAAATACTGAAATTCATCGGCGACGGTCTGCTCGCCATTTTTCCGCTCAGCCAGCCCTCGGCCTGTGCAAATCTGCTGCATGCCGTGACTGAGGCCCGTCAGGCCATGACGGCGCTGAACGAAAAGAACAGCGAAACCGGCCGTGCGCCGCTGAACTACGGCATCGGCGTCCACGTCGGCGACGTCATGTACGGCAATATCGGGTCGCGCAGCCGGCTCGACTTCACGGTTATCGGTCCGGCGGTCAACATGGCTTCGCGTCTTGAAGCCCTCACCAAACAATTAGGGAAAACGGTGCTGCTGTCCCGCGCGTTCGCCGACTCTGTCGAAGGCGATTTCGATCTCGAGCGCGTCGGTGAACATCCGGTGCGCGGCTTCAATGACCCGATCGAGCTGTTTGCGTATCACGGCTGAATGCCCGATCTACGCCCGCGCGTCTCCGATCGCTTGACACAAGGCGTTCTTGTTCTCATTATGTTCTCTCTGCGAGAACCTCGTCGAAACGTCATGGGCGAACGGTCGGATGGCAACGACAGCCACCATCCTCCATGCGGACCTGGATGCTTTCTATGCCTCGGTAGAGCAGCTGCTTGATCCATCGCTGCGCGGCAAACCCATTGCCGTCGGTGGTGGGGTTGTGCTTGCCGCGTCTTACGAAGCCAAGGCCTTCGGTGTCCGCGGCGGCATGCCCGGACGGCAAGCGTGCGAACTCTGTCCGCACCTCATTTTTGTCAGCGGGCATTTCAGGGAATACCAACGGCTGGGCGATGCCGCCATCAAGGTGATCGGCGATTTCACGCCCCTCGTCGAGCGGATCTCCATCGACGAGGCCTTTGCCGACGTCGCGGGCTGCACCCATCTGTTCGGTCCGCCTGCCGAAATCGCGATGGCCATCCGCCAACGCGTGCGCGCGGAGCTTGGCCTTCCGATCTCGGTCGGTGTCGCGCGCACCAAGCATCTGGCGAAAATTGCTTCGCAAGTGGCCAAACCCGATGGGCTCGTCGTTGTCGATCCCGATACGGAGCTCAGATTCCTTCACCACCTGCCGGTCGAGCTGATGTGGGGCGTGGGTCCGGCGACGCGGACACGGCTGGCCGAAATCGGCGTGCTCACGATCGGGCAACTGGCAGCGACACCGGGATGTTCGCTCAAGCGGGTGCTTGGTTCCGCGGCAGGGACGAAACTCGCGTCGCTGGCGTGGAATCGTGATCCACGGGAAATCAAGACTCACCGCCGGGCTCGATCGGCAGGAGCGCAATCGGCGCTTGGCAGGAAACCCGCCGAAGAGCGGGTTGTTCGATCCACCTTGCTTCACCTTGCTGACCGAATCGGCAGCCGGCTGCGCGCCAAGTCCAGGCCTGGGCGGACCGTGACGGTCCGCGTTCGCTTCGCCAATCTGAACTCAGTCACGCGTTCGGTCACGCTCGACGCGCCGGTCTCCGCGACCCTGATTCTGGCCGAGGTCGCCGAGGAGCTGGTGCGCGCTGTCCTCGCCGATCATCCTCACGAGAAAACCATTTCGCTCCTGGCGATTTCCGTATCGCATCTTGGAGAGCAGCGGGATGTGGAGCTCGAGCTCCCGCTCGGACTTGACGATGAAGCACGCCGCCCCGGCACCAAAAGAGGCATGGCACGTGGGGCGGCTGACCATGCGGTCGATAAAATCCGCGATCGCTTCGGATGGGATTCGATCGGCTACGGATCGGTGGCGCTGGGCGTCTCTTCTTCCGTTCCCGACGCGTTTCGCAAACTCGCCGAAAAGGACCTGTGAACTTCCTCCTCAATACGAAAGCGTTGCCGGGAGCGATCCAGCGACAGATCGAACTAGAGCGTTTTCCAGCGAAGTGGATACCGGTTCGCGTCAAG
Source organism: Bradyrhizobium sp. AUGA SZCCT0431 (assembly GCF_018131065.1). NCBI lineage: Bacteria > Pseudomonadati > Pseudomonadota > Alphaproteobacteria > Hyphomicrobiales > Nitrobacteraceae > Bradyrhizobium > Bradyrhizobium sp. AUGA SZCCT0431. The sequence goes on from NZ_JAFCLR010000025.1 coordinate 19,981, forward strand.
AAAACGCGTCAAAACAAGAATCTAGAGCTCCGTTCCGATTCCATCGGAACGGAAAAGGCTCTAGTCGCGCGCTTAAAGCCCGGTTCGCGCTTTCCAGCTCTTGCCTGATTTCGGGTCGTAGCGCCCCCCACCGAGGTGCTCGTGGCCCCAATTCATGATCTGCAGCAGGACGGGCTCCAGGCGCTTTCCTTCGTCGGTCAGCTGATAGGCGTATCGGACAGGGTTTTGCTGGTAGGGCTCGCGTTTCACCAGGCCCCATTCCGCAAGCCGCTTGAGCCGTTCGGAGAGAATGTTGGACGGGACGCGTTCAGCGCTGTCCTGCAGCGCCTGAAAGGTCTGCTTGCCGTGCCACATCAGGTCACGAACGATGAGCAGGGTCCACTTGTCGCCCACGACTTCCAGCGCACGCGCGATGGAGCATGTCGATCGGAAGTCATGTTTTGCCATGGCGAACGTGCCCGCTTTTCCAGCACCGAACCTGCCCGGAACGGTGTCCCTCGACAATTTATCAGACCGACTTGCATTTTTAAAGTGTCATGGCTAGTGTAACTTTCGATTTTAAAGTGACTGGCTGCCGCCGGGCGGCTGATCGAGGTGGCGACGTCATGAACAGAATCGTACTCGCCCATGCTGCCGCGGCGGCAGCGGCCTTGATCGCAGGGGCTGCCGTCGTTGCCACGCGCTCCGTCATTGGAGAGATCGACCCGATCTCGCTGGTCTTCTACCGCTATCTGATCTCGATCGCCTGCTTTGCGCCGTTTCTGCTGGCGATGTGGCCGCGCGGCGGCCTTGCGCTATCCGAGTGTGCAAAGATCGCCGGGTTCGGGATTCTGTTCTTTGTGCTTTTTCCCTGGGCCTTCAATGCATCGCTCCAGTACGTGCCGGCCGCGCGTGGCGCGGTTGGTCTGGCGACGATACCGATCCAGACCCTGATCGTCGCAGCTGCCTTCGGCCGAGAGAAGCTGACCACCGCGAAGGTGGCAGGTGTCGTGCTGGCGTTTTCAGGCATCGCCGTGGCGTTTGGCACCGCTGCATTCGGGCGGGGAAATACCGATTACATGGTCGGAGACGCCCTGATGCTCCTGAGCGTCTTCTGCGCCGCCATCTACTCCGTTTTCAGCCGCGCAACCCTGATGCGCCACGGGCCGATTTTCGTCACGGCATTGGCGATGGCATTCGCCGTCGCTGTCTTGTTGCCGGTTGTTGGTCTCCAGCAAGGCAGCGCTGCTCTGCCGGCGCTCAGTACAAAAGGATGGATCGCGGTGGTGTTTCTTGGCACAGTTGCCGGTGTTCTGCAGTTTTCGCTTTTCATGTGGGCATTGCGCTGGCTGCCGCCGACGACAACCGTGTTGTACCTGACGCTCAATCCGATCACGGCGATGGCGCTGGGCATCGCGATGCTCGGCGAATCGCTGACGGTGGAGCTGGTCGCCGGTATGGCCCTCGTTCTCGTCGGGATCCTGGTTGGCACCGGTGTCGTCTCGGCCAACAGGAATTGGGCCCGGCAGACGTCGTCGGGCCCGGCCCGCTAGAGGAACACCTCGGTTCGGGATGTCCGCTTGGTCCTGCCCAATCGACCGGGTCCAGATCGGACCCGGCCTTCGGAGATCCACCCTCAAGCGTATCGTGTCGGCGCAGGGCCGCTCACCGGCATTTTGATGAAGTCCTTGTAGGGCATGTGAATATCGATCCACCGAATCCTTCCACCGGACACGGCGTCGAGTTCGACGATCGAAAGCTGACTGCTTTCACCTGAAAGCAGGTCGGTTTCGCGTTCCTGGGTGATCATTTCCATCTCCTGTTGCTGATCAGCGCCCTTTGTCGCGCAGGCGAGGCACGCATTCTGTGATGGCGAGCACAGGCCGGATATTCGGCCTGCCCCCACACCTTCGAACGGTGCGCGAGGCCGCCGACAGCGCCGGCAACCCAAATTCGACGGGGCAAGGAGGGTGGCGGTCTCCGCAAGCGCCCAATATAACCCTTGTTGCTTCGCCAAGGAGGTGAGTGGTTGCGCGATCGTTATCAAGGCAAGTCCCTGAACCGGCTGGAAGATGTTCGCTTCCTCACCGGGCGCGGGACCTATGTCGCCAATGATCGCGTGGCTGATGTGCTGCACGCCCATGTCGTCCGCTCGCCTCATGCTTTCGCCCGCATCGTCAAGCTCGGTCTGGACGCGGCGCGCGCGCTCCCCGGCGTCGTGGCGGTGCTTTCCGAGGCCGACCTCGCGGCCGACGGGATCGGCGAATTGCCCTGCGTCACCGTGATTGACGCGGTCGAGCCGATCATCGCGCCGCCGCGCCCCGCGCTGGCCCGTGATTTCGTGCGGCATGTCGGCGATCCCGTCGTCCTCATTGTGGCGGAGACGCTGGAGGCGGCGGTGGCGGCCGCCGAAGCGGTCGACATCGCCTATGAGCCCAAGCCCTGCGTCACCATGGCGACCGCGGCGCTAAAGCCGGACGCTCCGCTGCTTTGGAAGGAGGCGCCGGGCAATTCCGCTTTCCTATTCCATAGGGGCGACGCGGCGGCAGTTGACCTGGCAATGGCAGAGGCCGCGCATATCGTCGAATGCGACCTGTTCAACAATCGCGTCGTGGCCGCTCCCCTGGAGACGCGCGCCGCGATCGGCTTTCATGATCGCAAGACGGATCAATTTCTGCTGTCGGTGACCGGTCAGGCCGTCCACGACACCCGCAAGGTGCTAGCTAGCGCCGTCTTCAAGATTCCGCTCGAGCGCTTGCGCGTGGTGGTGCCTGATGTCGGCGGCGGTTTTGGGATGAAGAACTATGTCTATCCCGAATATGTGCTGGTGCTGTGGGCCGCAAGGAAGCTCGGCCGCCCGGTCCGCTGGGTCTGCGAACGATCAGAAGATTTCGTCAGCTCGGCGCATGGCCGCGATTTCTTTTCCCGTGCGCGGCTCGCACTCGACACCGACGGCCGGTTTCTCGCGCTGGAAGTGAAGGCGGTCGCCAATATGGGCGCGTATCTGTCGACCAGCGGCCCGATCAGCTCCACCAATGCGGCCGGCAGCGCGATCGGCGGCGTCTATGACATCCCCTCGGTGTTTTACGAAGTGCGCGGCGCTTTCACCAACACGCCGCCGATCGACGCCTATCGCGGCGCCGGCAAGCCCGAAGCCAATTATCTGATCGAGCGGCTGGTGAATCTTGCAGCGATCAAAACCGGCATCGACGCCGTCAAATTGCGCCGCCGCAACATCGTCAGCAGGTTTCCGCATCGCACCGCGATGGGCATGAAGATCGACGGCGGCCGCTTCAAGGCCAATCTGGACGACGCGGTCGCGCTCGCCGATCGCGACGGTTTTCGCAAGCGGCGCAAACAATCTGACAAGGCCGGCCTGCTGCGCGGCCTCGGGATTGCCTGCTTTCTCGAAACGTCCCGCGGTGTGCCGTTGGAAATGGCGCGGGCCGCGTTCGAGGCCGACGGTACGGTGTCGCTGGCGGTCGGTACGCAGTCCAACGGTCAGGGCCACGAGACCGCCTATCCGCAGGTCGCGGCCGACCTGCTCGGATTGCCGATCGATGCATTCCGCTTCCAGCAGGGCGACACGGATTTTCTGCCGGGCGGCAACGGCCATGGCGGCGCGCGTTCGATGCATATGGGCGGTACCGCTTTGGTGATGGCGATTGAGAGGTTGATCGAGAAGGGCCGGCTGATTTCAGCGCATCTGCTGCAGGCGCCCGCCGGCCAGGTGATGTTTGTCGATGGCCGCTTTGTCGTGAAATCCTCCGAGCGCGCCATCGAGATCGGCAAGGTAGCCGATGCCGCACGGGATGCCGCCAATCTGCCGGAGGGATTGACGCCGGGGCTTGAGGGAAGCGCGACCAACAGTTCCGAGCTCTACAATTTTCCGAACGGTTGCCATGTCGCGGAAGTCGAGATCGATCCCGATACCGGCGTCGTGCGGCTCGATCGCTACACCATCGTCGATGATTTCGGCCGCCTCATCAATCCGCGCGTGGCGCTCAGCCAGGTGCATGGCGGGGTGGCGCAAGGCATCGGACAGTCGCTGCTGGAGCACATCGTGTTCGATCCCGAGGGGCAGCTGCTCAGCGGCTCCTTCATGGACTACACGCTGCCGCGCGCGCAGGACCTGCCGAATTTTGCCGGCGGCCTGAACGAATCGGCGCCGACCAAATCGAATCCGCTCGGCGTAAAAGGAACCGGGCAGGCCGGCAGCATCGCCGCGCCGCAAACCATCATGAACGCCGTGCTCGATGCCTTGTCACCGCTCGGTATCAATGAACTGGACATGCCGGCGACGCCGTATCTGGTGTGGAGCGCCATACAGAAAGCACGAACATCAGGACGGATTTCGAAATGGGCCAGGCCGCCTATGTCGCCGTCGATTGGGGCACCAGCAGCTTCCGGCTTTGGCTGATGGAAAGCTCCGGCGACGTGCTGGCGGAACGACGCAGCGATGAAGGCATGATGGCGGCCGCCAAGATCGGCTTTGCCGCCGTGTTGCAGTCGCATCTCGATGCCGTCGGCGCCGCCGATCACCTGCCTGTCATCATCTGCGGCATGGCGGGCGCCCGGCAGGGCTGGGTTGAAGCGGGATATATCGATACGCCGGCAAGCCTCACATCCATCCTGCAGCGTGCCGTCCCGGTTCCCGGTCAATCCCGCGATATCCGCATCCTTCCAGGCATCGCGCAGCGCGACCCCAAAGCGCCGGACGTGATGCGGGGCGAAGAGACCCAGTTGCTCGGTGCCCTCGGCGCAGATGGTGAAGCGCTGGTCTGCATGCCCGGCACCCATTCGAAATGGGCGAGCGTGCGTGGTGGGACCGTCGAACGCTTCACCACGTTCATGACCGGCGAACTCTTCAGCGCCGTATCGCAAGGGACGATCCTGTCGCTGGCCGTGGCGAACGCGGGCGAAGCCGTGGATACCCAGGCCTTCAGATCGGCTGTCGTTGCCGCCTTTGAGGCGCCTGCATTTGCGGCCAATTTGCTGTTCCAGGTGCGCTCGGGTCAGCTTCTATTTGGCGGCAGCCCGGCCTCGGCCCGCGAGAAAATATCGGGAACCCTGATCGGCCTCGAACTGGCGGCGGGACTGGCCGGCGATCGGTCGAGACGCGACATCACTTTGGTCGCGTCAGGCAGGCTCGAGGCGCTGTATCGATTGGCGTTTGACAGTCTTTCCGTTGCGGTCCAATCCATCGATTCCGATGATGCGGTCCGCCGCGGTCTTGCCTTGGCTGCCAAGGCCATCTGGACTTTATAGAAGGACCAAATTTGTGAACCCTGTTCCATTCCCGCCGATGAAGCGTCCGCTGGTCGCGATCCTGCGCGGCGTGAAACCCGAAGAGGCCGAGGGCATCGTCGACGTGCTGATCGAAAACGGCATGACGGCGATCGAGATCCCGCTCAACTCCCCGGATCCGTTCCGCTCCATCGAGATCGCGGTCAAGAAGGCTCCCGCCGATATCCTGATCGGCGCGGGCACCGTGCTGACGCCGGAGGATGTCGAGCGGCTCCATAACGTTGGCGGGCGGCTGATGGTTTCCCCGAACGTCGACGCCGAAGTCATTGCCAGCGCCTGGGACCGCGGCATGGTCACGATGCCCGGTGTGTTTACGGCGACGGAGGCGCTGCTGGCGGCGAAGGCCGGGGCTTCTGCGCTGAAATTCTTTCCGGCCGGTATTCTGGGCGCGTCGGGAATAACCGCGATCCGCGCCGTTCTTCCCGCAGGCCTGATGATCGCCGCCGTGGGCGGCATCTCCGACAAGAATTTTGCGGAGTACACCAAGGCCGGAATTCACGCCTTCGGTCTCGGCACCAGCCTTTACAAGCCGGGCATGACCGCGGCCGAAGTAGCCGAACGCGCCAGGGCAACGATCCGCGCCTACGATTTGGCGATGCGGGAACAGAAATAATTCAGCGAACGGCTGCGGGCTTCGCCCTCATCGCCCAACGCGCCATCCGTGTGGACTGCCACCGTCGACTCCATCCTTCAGAAACGTGCGCGACTTTGTCGGCGAATTTCGGGGACAGAACCCGGAGGCAACTACGGCGTGACACGAATCAGCTGACCAGGCTGCGTTGGATCGCTGCGACTGTAGCGCCAGATCGACCGGTCGGGGAACGCTTTGCGCAGCGCGCCGACATCGGTCCCCACACGGGCATGAAGAATGGCCGCGTCCATGGATGGCGGATTGCGCACAAGGTCCCAATCATGCATGCCGAGGCCGCTGGAGGTGTCGTGAATGACGATCGCCTTCCCGGTCACGGCTTGCTGCACCAACCGAAACGGCTCCTGGCGCGAAAACACCTGGAACTGGAAAGCCGTCAGCACCAGCGGCCAGATGCCAACTAGATACAGCACGCAGGCAATCGGAGCGAGCGGCAGCATCGCGCGATCCATCGACCGCTCCAGTCTCGCGGTGACTGAAGGGAGCGCCGAAACGATGGTGACCATCATCAGAGGGAACGCATCGAAGTAAAAGCGAGGGCCATAGCGGTTGCCGCCGTAATCGGCGTAAATCACATAGGCCAGCACGAAGCCCGGAAAAATCAGATCGTAATAGGCGAGCTTGCGGTCCTTGAATTTGAGTACGAGGCAACAACAATACACGATCAGCAAAACCGGCGACGTCCACAACGCAAGTTCGACCAGGCGACCCGCGGTTATCGCCACCCCATTGAAGATCCGCAAGGGGTCGAGGCTTACGAAAATATTGGATACCTCCGGCGTGTTGATGACGTAATATGCGGTGCGGAACGGGCTGCCGGTGATCAGATAATGATAGAGCATCAGCAGCAGCAGTACCGGGATAAGTCCTGCCGCCAGAAGTCCGATCAGGCGCGGCCATGCGTTCCGCCGCTGCCGGGTCAACCACAACAGCGTCGCCGGAATCAGCGGCAATACGTCGAAATAGCGTGTCGCCCCCAGCATACCGACGATGGCTCCCGCCGCGACCAGCCTGTGCCCCCGCGGAATCTCACCATCCGGCAGCAGGCAGAGGCAGAGGCAGAACGACAGGATCAGCAGTGACGAGAGGACGTGCGGAAAATACGAAGCCGCGTTCATGACGTAGAACGGGGTCAGCGCAAAAAGCGCCGCCGCAACGACAGCCGCGGATGGATTACCAACACGCCGGCATAACGCGGCAAGCGCCACGACGCTGCCTCCACCCAGCAAGGCATTTACCGTCCATGGCGGTATTCCCAGCAGCAACCCTGCCGAGAGCACCATCGGCCATGCCGGTGGGGACTGGCTGACCCATTTGGATTCGAAAAGATAGGTGCGGAACGGGATCAAATCCGTCCCCAGGATTGGCGGGGCTTCCCACAATCGAAATCCAGCAAACGCGCGCGCCTGAAACAGATAGCAGTCCTCGTCGCCGGAATTCGGAAACCGGTCCAGGATGAAGTAGGCCACTGCCAACGGCAGCAGCACCGCGGCGATGACGGTCACGGCTATGCACCAATTCGTCCGTGTCCCGATCCAGGAAACGATCTTCCCGGTTATTCGACCAACCTCGCCAACAGAGCTGATTGCAGCGCCGATCATAATGACACCGATGCAGAGCCCGGTTTCGATGGCGAACGTCCAGCGCAGGTCGTCCAACTGACCTGCGCAGTCGCCCGCGATCCGGCCAGGGCATGGTGTCAACCAGAGGGCTCGTTGCAGCCATGGCACAATAAGTACAAACGCAAAACCCAGTCCCAGCAGAGCGAGCCAGCGAGATCGCGGCAACATTCTCCCTTGTCGAACACCCAGCACGTCAAGGCTATCCGCATTCATGGCTAGATCCCTTGCGCGTCACGCATACGATTCAGGCGCTCTCGCTGTTCCACTGCAATGGTAGGACAGCGTGAAGCCAATACGAAAATCGCAAAATAATGCCGGCCGGTAATTCTCGGAAAGGGCTGCAAAACAGGGCTCCTCAATGACGCCGACCAATGCGCGATGTTGCCCTTTTGCCTACGCTAGATTCCGTAATGTTCGCTTAAATAAATCGCATGATTTGAAGCGCCGGGCGCAACGGTCCGGTGGCTTGCGTGCACGGCGCGGGCCTGCCGGCAGGAACAAGCTCGCCAGGCCAATGGTTAAAATATCTTAAATCGAACCCTGAGGCGGCTTGATGCAGCTCACGTCACCGGCCCCGGCGTGAACAGGGTGAGATCGTTGTGGATGCCCCAGCGGTCGGACCACACTTTGGTGCGGCCGCTCGCGACGTCGAGGATCAGGCGGAACAGGTCCCAGCCGGTTTCCTCGATCGTGGCCTCGCCGGTGGCGATGCGGCCGGCGTCGAAGTCGATGAGGTCCTTCCAGCGCCGCGCCAGTTCCGTGCGCGTCGATACCTTGATGACGGGGGCGGCGGCGAGGCCATAGGGCGTGCCGCGCCCGGTGGTGAACACCTGTAGCGTCATTCCCGACGCAAGCTGCAGCGTGCCGCAGATGAAGTCGCTGGCGGGCGTCGCCGCGAAGATCATGCCTTTCTTGCGCACGCGCTCGCCCGGCGCCAGTACGTCGACGATCGCGCTGGTGCCGGACTTGACGATCGAGCCTAGTGATTTCTCCACGATATTGGCGAGGCCGCCCTTCTTGTTGCCGGGCGTGGTATTGGCGCTGCGGTCGGCGTCGCCCTTGGCGAGATAGCCGTCATACCAGTCCATTTCGCGGATTAGCGCGCGGCCGACATCCTCGTTGGCGGCACGCCGCGTCAACAGATGAATGGCGTCGCGCACTTCGGTGACTTCGGAGAACATCACGGCCGCCCCGGCGCGCACCAACAGATCGGCGGCGAAGCCGAGCGCAGGATTGGCGGTCACCCCCGAAAACGCGTCCGAGCCGCCGCATTGCAGGCCGATCACAAGGTCGGAGGCGGGGCAGGTTTCGCGGCGGCGCGCATTGAGCACGGCAAGCCGCGCGTCCGCCATTTCCATGACGGCGTCGACGATGGCGCCGAATCCGTCGAACGCCTCGTCCTGCATCCGCACGACGCTGCTGTCCGTCCCTTCCGGAAGCAGCCGCTCGGGAACAAGTTTTTCGCAGCCGAGGCCGACCACCATGACCTCGCCGCCGAAATTCGGGTTCAGCGCGAGGTTCTGCAGGGTGCGTATCGGCACGATCGCCAGCGGCGCATTGATCGCAACGCCGCAGCCGTAATTATGCGTCAGCCCGACGACGTCGTCGACATTGGGATATTTCGGCAGCAGTTCGGCCTTGATGCGCTTGATCGCAAATTGCAGCGTGCCGGCGACGCATTGCACGCTGGTCGAGATCGCCAGCACATTCTTGGTGCCAACCGAACCATCGGGATTGCGAAACCCTTCGAACGTATAGCCTTCAAGCGGAGCCTGCGGAGCGGGGACGGCGGTCGCGAGTTCGAGGCTGTCGAGCTCGGGCGGCGTCGGCATGTCGATGCGCGCTTCGTCGACCCATTCGCCGGCCAGGATCGATTTTGCCGCGGTGCCGATCACCTCGTTGTAGCGGCGGATCGGCGCGCCCGGCGCAATATCCGACAGCGCCACCTTGTGGCCCTGTGGCACGAAGGTGCGCAGCTCGAGACCGCAGGCAAAACGGCTCTTCGCCGGCAATCCGAGATCGTTGACCACGATCGCGACATTGTCGTTGGGGTCGAGGCGGATGTAGCGCGGCTCAAAGGCCTGCGCCGTCGCAGTTCCCGTCACAAAATTCTCCTTAAGCGTATTCCTGCGGCATCCCCGCGCCAGTCCGGACAAGTATAGGCCGTTTTGGCGAATATATGAAACTCACGCACCTGACGCATGGCGATGATCAGCTGCCGCACGCATTCAGCCATTGTGACGAGGCGGGCCAGTGCGCTAGCCTCGGTGCCAAGAAAATGTACCAAGAAACGCCAAAGAGAAAACGAAGGGGCAAGCATGGGCAAGAAGATAGCGATCGTCGGAGCCGGCGCCGTCGGCGGATATGCCGGCGCGCACATGGTGCAGGCGGGCGAAGACGTGACGTTCATCGATCCCTGGCCCGAGCATGTCGAGCATATGCGCAAGCACGGCCTGCGCGTCACGCACGCGATGGATGTTCCGGAATTCTCGGTTCCGGTACGCGCGCTGCACGTCACGGATGCGCAGCAGCTTGCGAAGGAGGCGCCGGTCGACATCGCCTTCGTCTGCATGAAATCCTACGACACTGCCTGGGCCACCATGCTGATCCGGCAATATCTGGCGCCGGACGGCTATGTGGTGTCGCTGCAGAACTGCATGAATGAAGAAACCATCGCCGGCATCGTCGGCTGGGGCAAGACGCTCGGCTGCATCGCCAGCAGCATCACGGTCAATTTGCCCGAGCCCGGCCACATTCACCGCGGCGCCGGCAAGCACGGGGCCGCGCACACGGTGTTTCGCGCCGGTGAAGTGCACGGCCGCATCACGCCACGGGCGGAGGAAATCTGTCGCCTGGTCGGTTACACCGACAGCGCCAAGGTCACGAGCAATCTGTGGGGCGAGCGCTGGTCCAAGCTGGTCGCCAATGCGATGGGCAACGGGCTCTCCGCCTGCACCGGCATGACCGGCGGCCAGATGCTGGAGAGCGAGCCGATCCGCCGCTTCTCCACCCGGCTCGGCAGCGAGGCCATTCGCGTCGGCCAGGCGCATGGCTATCAGCTCGAGGAGATCCTGCATCTGCCGCCGGAGACCATCGCGCGGGCCGGCGAGGGCGACGAGGCGGCGATGCGCGCCTGTGACGAGCAGCGTTTCGCGGACGGCAAGCGCACGGCATCAGGGCAACGTCCCTCGATGGGCCAGGACATGCAGAAGGGCCGGCGCACCGAAATCGAATTCATCAACGGCTTTGTGGTTGATGAGGGCGAGAAGGTCGGGCTTGCGTGCCGCGCCAATGCCGCGCTGACCGATATCGTCATGCGCGTCGAACGGGGCGAGCTGAAGCCGGATCCGCGGCACATCACCGAGCTGCGGTTGAACTGAGCCCAAGGCCGCGCGCGATGGCAGGTCAGGCTCGGTGCTGTCGCCGCGCTGGACCTCTGCTGCGCCAGCCTTTAAGTAATCCCGATGGACATTGCATCGGACGCGCCGCAGTCGCGCTATTTTCAGTCGCAGGGGCTCAAGCTTCATTTCACGGATTGGGGTAACGCGCAGGCACCGCCATTGCTGCTCGTGCATGGCGGCCTCGATCACTCCCGCAGCTGGGATTATCTGGCGCGGGCGCTGGCTGCGGATTATCACGTCGTGGCGCCCGATCTGCGCGGCCACGGCGATTCCGGCTGGGCGTTCGGCTCCAGCTACAGCCTTGCCGACCACGTTTACGATCTGACTGGCCTCGTGAAAGCGGAAGGTTTTGAGAAGGTCGCCATCGTCGGCCATTCGATGGGCGGCATGGTGAGCCTGACCTATGCCGGCGCCTTTCCGGATAGAGTCTCGAAGCTGGTCGTGCTTGACGGCGTCACCAATTTTCCGGCGCGGCGCCCCAAACCCGCCGACGTCAGGATATCGGATTGGGCCGGCGACCTCGACAAGCTGGCGCAGCGGAAAATCCATCGCTATCAGACCGTGGCCGACGGCGCCGATCGGATCGTCGGCCGCAACCCGCGGCTGACGCGCGCGCAGGCGATGCATCTGGCCACCCACGGCATGAAGCGCAACGACGACGGCAGTTTTAGCTGGAAGTACGATCCCTATTTGCGCGCGCGTGCGCCCTACCGGCTGTCGCTCGAAGACAATATCGGGCTGTGGTCACGCATCGCGTGCCCGACATTGCTGGTCGCGGCCAGCGAAAGCTTTCTGCCCGATCCCGAGAAGGCCGGCGTGATGTCGCATTTCAAGCACGCCGAACTCGCCAAGATCGCCGGCGCCGGCCACTGGCTGCAGCACGACAGACCGGATGAGGTGCTTGGGCTGATCCAGCGGTTTCTTGGAAGCGAGTAGTAGCGTAGCCCGGATGAGCGAAGCGATATCCGGGATTTTCATTTCCCGGAATCCCGCATATCGCGTTGCTCATGCGGGCTACGTGCTTACGCAACCTTGAGCGCTGGTGTAGCACGGCCCGGCGGTTCATCGATTTCCTCCACACCGGCAGCCGTCCGGCAGATCATCATCGCTTCACGCAAGGTCCCCGCGGCAATGTCGGCTTTGGCCGCCTCCCGCAGTTCTTCCAGCGATTCCTTGTCGAGGTTCTCGGCCCAGCAACCGAGCATGATGATTGTGGCCTTTGGCAATTGGCGACGAAGCCGCCGAACCGAGTACCGCATATGGGCGGGACTGCTGGCGTCGAGGTAGGACAGGCAGACGATCGCGACAGCGGTGAAATCCAGCTGCACGATCCTGGTCGACGAAAGGGCGTCCGCAGGCTCGACCCGTGCACCGAGGCCATGCGCGTTGGAAAGCTGCGCAAACAGCACCGCGGCGGCTTCGTCGAGCGGGGTGCGTCCGGCCAGGCAGAGCACCGGCGCTTCTCCCTGCCAGCTGGGCGGTAGATCGGCTTTTTGCACGACCGGCAAATTGCTTGATATCGCGGCATCCGGGACGGTTTCGACCGCGGCCGCCGCCTCCGCATCCAGGGTCGGCGAGGTCACCTCGGGGATCGAATCATCCTGGGTGGAAAGGTCGCTGGCAAACTCGGTAACGGCGTCGCGAATCTTGATCATGCGCGCCTGGTCCAGGGCGTCGCGCTTGGCATCTGCCTGCGCCAGTTGAAGGCCTCTCAGGGCGACCTCGTCGAAATAGGAAGACAGCGATTTCTCCTTCAGGAATTCTTCGGCCTTTCCTGCCGCCTCGATCGGATCGCCGGCAAGCATTCGCTGGTAGAACATTTCCGGCGGCGACAACGCAGGCCTGTCGCCAAAAATCACGTCGAGAAATTCGAGCCGCTCGACATGGCGTCCGAGGACGACGAGGCAAACCGTCAAGGGCGTTGCAAGGACGAGCCCGATGGGCCCCCACAATGCGGTCCAGAACGTCGCTGAAGCGACGATGGCGACGGGAGAAAGTCCGGTGCTCTGGCCGTAGGCGAGAGGCTCCACCACCTGGCTGATGATCGGTCCGACTCCCAGAAAAAGCACGACCGTCCATACGAGCATCGACCAGCCGGGATCGACGGCGGCCGCCAACGCCAGCGGAAAAGCCGCCGAGATGGCTGTGCCGATGTAGGGGACGAACCGCAGCACGGCCGCCAGAATGCCCCAGAGGATCGCGCTGGGAATACCTATGAACGATAGTCCCGCCCCGATGATCACGCCGAAAGTGGCGTTGATCATCAACTGAGCCAGAAACAGCCGGCTGAGACGCGTCGCCGCATCGTCCAGCGCCGCTGTCGTGCGTTGCAGATCATGCGAGCCCGCCAATCGAATTAGGCGGTTTCGCAGATCCTCACGCTGGATCAGGATGAAGATGACGAAAATGATGATGATGCCGGTGGTCGCAAGCGGGTTGAGCAATGGTGCGATCAGGGTTCGCAGGTTCTCCAGGGCTCCCGGGTCGGGCTGGCGCACTTCAACGGGGATCGGCAAGGCCGTGACGGCAGCATTTGGCGCGCCAAGACGCGGGATCGCCCCGCGGACCGATTTGTCATCCTTTGGCCTGTCGAGCTCCCGGCTCAACTCCTGGAGCATATCCGCCGCGCGCTCGAGGGTGCCGCTGCTCGCCGTGACGCCGCGCACCGACTTGATCTTTTCACGCATCGTCGATTGATAAACCGGCAGGTCTCCGGCCAGCTGGGTCAATTGATTGGCGATCAGGGTGCCAAGGCCGAAGATCACGGAGAATGCCAGAAAGACGATGCCCACGACCGCCAGGCTGCGGGGAACGCGGGCGCGCTGCAGCAATCCGACCGGCGGTCCGAGCACAAAGCTGAGAAGAATAGCGAGCGCGATGGGTACGAATATTTCTCGTCCGAAATACAGCGCCGCAATGAACAATGCGGCGAGGATCGAGCAGGCGACGGCACTCAGCAAAGCCAGCAACTCGTCCATCGTGCGTCCGGTGCTGACTTTTCGGGTGATCAAACTCATTGAAGCTTTCTAAGGCGGGGCGGGAAGTAGATGCCGGCGGAACAAAATGGTCTGAATATCCAGTAGTGAACCAAGGCGCGACCGGCGCATAGGTTGCACTGGTTGGGGCAGCCTATTCACCGGAGACCACGGAACCATTTTGCGAACTGCGAACCAGCCTTTCTTCGAAGGCACTTTGGCGAGCAGGTTGCCAGCCCGGTGCGGTCCGCGACGTCGAACTAATCCGGCAGCAACGCGTTATTCCTGATGCAAAAAGGCAAACCACGCTGCGCCGGCCCAATGGACATGCAGCCCGTCGATCACAGTTCGACGAGGCCGGCACCGTTGCTGCCTGCAATGCCCGGCTCGGACGAAGCGGATCGTTTGAGAGCATCACTGCCGAAAACCAAACTGACCAGAGCCGATGCTGTCCGCGCTGCGAAGGCAAGAATCATGCGGCGCAATTCACTGCGAAAGCAGCGGCTGGCGCAAAAGGCATGACACCGGAAAAACCTCAGCTCCTGGAATCGTTTTCTCGATCCAGCTCTTGAAGGTATGACAGCCCATGCACGGTCAAGCGGTGCTCGTTCGTCTCACCGTCGATGTATAATTTCATCAGATGCCTTGAAAGACGCTCGCGGGTGCCCTTCGTCTCGGAACGGTCCGCAAGGGCGCCGTATATGCTCAGCGCGCGGTCAACGGGTAGCGTTTGCATTGGGCCATCTCATCGGTTGAGTTCGATCTGAAGAGGTAAAGCCCGCTCCTCCGTATCGTTCCGGAATTATGCTGATGCAATTGTAAGCGTCAGGTTCGGAAAAACACGAAATAGACAATTGCCAGAGTGACCACGGCAATACTCAGGCTAATGAGGAGCAAAAACAGTATCGACGGTCCAGGTTCGGCCTGGCGAGCTTCCGTTGGCGTTTCGATAATGACGCCGTGTTTTTTGATGGCCATACGGTTCCTTCGCTCGTTCCAGCGTTTCCTGGGCATTGGCAGATAGCCCCCGGATCGAGGTCGGGTTGGTCGAACACCGGTGTTGGCTATCCCTTGCTGGAGACCAAGCCGCCGGGGTCACGATGGTTCCGGCCAATAAGCGACCCGTTGGCTCTACCCACCCTACGGACCACGCCGTCTAGTACCCCGCCATCTGATGCGGCCGGAACAGCCGGCCCTTTTCCACCACCAGCACGACGCCGAGCGACGCCAGCGTGCACAGGAAGAAGCCGGTCGCGAACGGCAGCAGCGTGCCGTCGTAATCCTGGCCGATCGTGGTGCCGATGCCGATGCCGAGCAAGGTGGTGATCGATCCGTACAGCGACGAGGCAGTGCCGGCGATGTGGCCCTGCGGCTCCATCGCCAGCGCGGTGAAGTTGGCGATCATCAGCCCGAACGCGAACATCATCGACGCCGACAGCGCCATGAACAGCGGCAGGGGCAGCATCTGCAGCTTCACCGCCGCCAGCATGATGGCGGATACGGCAACATAGCCGAGCAGTGCGGCGTGTGAAATCACGCGCATGCCGAGGCGATTGACGAAGCGGGAGTTGACGAAGCCGGCGATGGCGGTGCCGATCGCGATGCCCGCGAACGCAATGGGGAAATAATGTCCGAGCTTGTAGATCTCGGTGAACACCTGTTGCGACGTGAACACGTAAGCGAACAGCGAGCCGAGCACGCCGCCGGAGACCAGCGCATAGCCGAGCGTCTGGCGGTTGGTCACGGTCTGGCGGAAGGCATCGAGGATGTCGCGGACGGCAAGCGACCGGCGCAGCGGGACGGGCAGCGTCTCCGGCATGCGCCACGCGCTCCAGATCAGCGTCACCACGCCATAGGCCATCAGCACGATGAAGATGCCGCGCCATTGCGTCAGCATCAGCACCGCCTGGCCGAACGACGGCGCGATGACAGGCACCGCGATGAACACCATCATCGCCAGCGACATCACGCTCGCCATGCGGCGGCCGGCGTAGCAATCGCGCACGATCGAGGTGGCGATGACGCGGGTTGCCGAGGTGCCGAGGCCCTGCAGCGCGCGCGCCAGTAGTAACGTCTCGAACGAGGGGGCGGCGATCGCAAGCAGGCTGGCAATGAAATAGACGGTCATGCCGCCGAGCAGCACCGGCCGGCGGCCGAAGCGGTCGGACAACGGCCCCATCACGAACTGGCCGACGCCGAACCCGACCAGGAAGATCGACAGCACCATTTGCGGGCGGTTGGCGTCGGTGAGGTGGAACGCGGAGCGGATGTTCGGCAGCGCCGGCAGCATCATGTCCATCGCCAGCGGATTCAGCGCCATGATCGAGGCGATGATGACGACGAATTCGGGGAAGCCCATCGGGCGGTGGCCTGAGGAAACCCAGGCATTGGCATTGATTTCAGACACTTACGACCTCATTTCAGGCTCTGAACCTATTACTTTTGTTGCGTCGCACAATGCCCAATCCGGGATGGCTGCCCGTCGGGCTGGGATGGGGTTGCGGGGTAGCTTGCTGAAAACGAAGGCACACGGTCGCGGCACGAACAGTGCGTTCCCCGCAAGAGGGGGAGGGAGCCGACCTTTCGTGTGGCCGGCCTCTTGCGAAAGAGTCGGTCGGTAAGTTGCTTCTGGTATTCAGAAAATGTGTCAAGCCCTGAAATAAAAAACATTTCTGTTTTCCAGAACAGAAAATCAGTTTACAAGATAGCCATCCCGTCCCACTCAGAGGGCGTCGGCCGTCGTCACGGACGTTGGACGGGTTGCGGTGGACGCTGATGTTGCGATCGACGAGCGCAGCATGAGCGTACGGCAAAGACGCGTGGTCCTGGCGCCCCGTTGCTGGCGTCACGCTCCTGAGAGGCCAAACGCCGATCAGGGGCAACGGTGGCAAGAAAGCCCGTTCACCGGGGAGAGCGCGTTATAAGCCGTAAAGCCATTGCGCAGGGAATGTCGGATCGCCTCCGCTGCCCTGTATGCTCGTGTGCATTTTGTTTTGTGCGAACCGCACGCGAGACCGCGGGTGCAGCGTGCATCCGGCATTCCCTGCGCCCTCTCTTTGAAGGGCGAAAATTACCTGCAAACCTCGGGCGCATTGCGCCGCGGGAACGCGAAACTATATCCTCGTCGTCCCGGACAAGCGAAGCGCGATCCGGGACCCATAGCCACCGAAACCAGCGATGGAAAGAAGGTCGACGAACAGCGCCTCTCAAAACAAGGCGCCGCGGCGTATGGGTCCCGGCCTTCGCCGGGACGACGAGAAAGCGGACTTGTCCCGCCGTAGCCCAAGGGGCGAAGGCGGATTGTCTTACCCGCCCCTTTGCTTTAATCCCCACCCATTGACCGCCTCGAAACGGAGACACCGTGCCAGACCAACCCTTACGCATCGGCACACGCAAGAGCGTGATGGCGCTGGCGCAGACGGATGAGGTCGCGCGGCTGCTGCGCGCCGCCAATCCGGGCCTCGATGTCGAGATCGTCAAGTTCGAAACCCGTGGCGATCAGGACCAGACCAGCAAGCTGCTGCGCCATGGCGGCAAGGGCGGCGCGTTCGTCGCTGAAATCCGCAAGGCCATGCGCGCCGGCGAATTGCAGGCCGCGATGCATTCGCTGAAAGACGTTCCCGGCAATGAGGAGACGCCGGGCCTCGTCATCGCGGCGACGCTGCCGCGCGATGCCGCCAATGATTCACTGGTGCTGCGTCCGGGCCTGTCGTTGGAAACCTTCAAGGCCTCGCGCGGCAAGGGCTTCAAGATTGGCACCAACGCCGTGCGCCGCGCCGCCTATCTGCGCCGGCTGTTTCCGGAAGTCACCGTGATCCATTACCGCGGCGCCGCCGACACCCGGATTGCAAAACTCGATCGCGGCGACATGCAACGGCTTCCCGATGGCGGCGAGGTCGGGCCGGCCGACGCGCTTGTCATGGCGCGCTCGGGCCTCGAGCGCATCGGCATGACGTCGCGCATTGCCTATGATTTCTCCGTCACCGAAATGCTGCCGTCGGTCGGCCAGGGCATCGTCGCGGTCGAATGTGTCGAGAAAGACTGGGTCACGCGCGGGTATCTGGCTGGCATCGAGGACACGTCCTCGCGGCTCTGCGCCGAGGCCGAGCGCGAGGTACTGTGGGTGCTGAACGGCCATTGCAATTCGCCGATATCAGGTCACGCGACGATTTCAGGCAACGAGATGACACTGACCGCTGCGGTGCTGGATGAGACCGGTTCGCGCTTCATCGAGGCGTCGCGAACGGCGGCTGCGGACCGCCCCCGCGAACTCGGCCGCGCGGTTGGCCTGGAATTGCTTGACAAAGGCGCCGCCGAAATCATCGCGCGCAACCGGCCGGACGAGCATTAAAGCGTTTTCGAGCGAAGTGGGCACCGGTTCGCGTGAAGAAAACGCGTCAAACAAGAATCTAGCGCGCGACTTCGCTCCATTCCGGGCAGGTGCGTTGATCGACCGGCACCAGCCACGCCTTGTAGTTGGTCTTGTCGATCACCTCGGCCGGCAGCATCACCTTCTCCGGCAGCGGTTCGCGCTTGAGATGACGCACCGCCGCCCGCGTCGCCGTGCAGCCGATCTTGAACATGTTGAAGTCGACGCTCGCGAGCATGCCACCGGCTTCGATCTGCTTCACCGCCGGGAGAATGCCGTTGATGCCGATCACGATCGCCGTCCGGTTGGCGGCCTTGAGCGCGTCGAGCACGCCGAGCGCCATGCTGTCATTGGCCGACAGCACCGCATCGATCTGCTTGTGTTCAGTGAGCAGCTTCTCCATCCCGCGCTTGGCGTCGGGGGTCTGGTAATTGCCGACCGCCGAGCCCAGCACCTCGATGCCCGGGAATTCGCCGAAGGCACGCTGGTAACCGCGCAGCCGCTCGCGGTTGGTCGGGGCGGCCGGGGTACCCTCGATGACGACGATCTTGCCCTTGCCGCCGAGATGTTCAAACAGATAGCGCGCCTCGCGATACCCGATCTCGAAATCATCGGCGCCGACATAAGTCACAAAACTGCCCGGCAGCGGATTGGAGACCAATATCACCGGAATCCTGGCCTCGTTGAGCAGCTTCACCGAAGGGATCATCGCGACATCATCGACGGGAATGAAGATGATCGCGTCAGGCTTGTCCTTGATGACTTGCTCCACCATCGCCTTCTGTTCGTCGACATTGTCAGGCTGCTTGGGCACGAAGTGCACGACCTTTGCCCCGGCGGTCCGCGCGATCTGGTCGGCGGCAATGCGGAAGGCCTCATAGGCCGGGTTGGTCGAATTCTTGGTGAACACGGCGATGGTCATCCGGTTGTCGGCCGCGGTGGCATGGTGCGCGAACAAAGCCGCTGCGCCGGCTATCAGCATCGCTATCAGATGTCGCATGGTTGCCTCCCTGTGCGTTATTCTCAAGAATCCAACCCCGTCATTGCGAGGAGCGGAGCGACGAAGCAATCCATCTTCACCTTTGCCTTGGCTATGGATTGCTTCGCTTCGCTCGCAATGACGAACTACTCAAAGCCAAAGAATCTTCTTCCGGTACTCAAGATCAGTCAGCAGCGGCGCGGCCGGTCCCTGATGGAACACCGCGCCGCGCTCCAGCGCGAAGACGCGGTCGGCCAGCGCCAGCACGAGATCAAGATTGTGCTCGACGATCACAATGGACGCATGCCTGCGCAACTGGTCGAACACCTTGAACAGCTCGAGGATCACGGTCGGCGCCAGTCCCTCAAAGGGCTCGTCGAGCAGCAGCAGTTTGACATTGCCCGACATCGCGCGCGCGACTGCCACCATCTGTTGCTCGCCGCCGGAGAGATAATCGGCCGCGACGTCCATGCGCTCGGCCAGCCGGGGGAAATATTGCAGGATCTGCGCTTCATCCCACACCACGCCGTTGCTGCCGTCGGTCTTGCGCGCCAGACGTCCGAGCGAGAGATTCTCCCGCACCGTCATGCCGGCGAACAGGCCGCGGCCCTGCGGGACATAACCGATGCCCATGCGCGCGATATCGGGAGCCGGCAGACGGGCGATATCGGTGCCGGCATATTCGATCGTGCCCGACGACAGCGGCACCAATCCGGCGAGCGTCTTCAACAGCGTCGACTTGCCGGCGCCGTTGCGGCCGAGCAGCGCGACGATCTCGCCCTCGCGCACGTCGAGCGAGGCGTCATGCAGGATGTGGCTCTTGCCGTAGAACGTATTGACGCCTTCGAAACGCAGAACCTGCGCCGCGCTCTCCTTGGCTTCGTCGGTGCGGCTGTGCTCCACCTCGGGAACACCGGTGCCGGTATAGATTTCCTGCACCCGGCGGTCGGCGCGGACCGCACTGGGCGGGCCGGTCATCAGCACTTCGCCCTGGTTCATCACGGTGACGGAGTGCGAGAAGCCGAGCACGCGGTCGATATCGTGCTCGACGATCAGCACGGGGATATTGGCGGCGACGTTCTTGACGAGATTCGAGACGCGCTCGCGTTCGGCAGCGGCAAGGCCGGCCAGCGGCTCGTCGAGCAGCAGCACCTGCGGCTTGGAGCCGAGCGCGATGCCGAGATCGACCAGCCGCTGCCCGCCATAGGACAGTTCGCCGCCTTCGATCGTCTCGATGCCTTCGAGGCCGAGGAATTTGATCAGTTCCGCGGTCTCGGCGTGGATGCTTTCATAGCTGTCGATGTCGCGCCAGAAATTGAAGCGCATGTCGCTCTGCGCCTGCAGCGACAGCCGCAAATTCTCGTAGATCGACAGGCCCTTGAACAGATTGGTGATCTGGAACGAGCGCGCCAGGCCCTGATGGCAGATCAGGTCGGACGGCACGCCCTGGATCTCGCGGCCGTTGAGCTTGATGGTGCCCTTGTCGGTCGGAAACAGCCCCGAGACCAGATTGAACAGCGTGGTTTTTCCAGCGCCGTTCGGGCCGATCAGCGCATGGATTTCACCGGCGCCGACCGTGAGGCTTGCATTGTGGACGGCGCGGATGCCGCCAAAGCTCCTGGAGAGGCCATTCACTTCCAGCACGGTGCCGGTGAGCCCCTTCGGCATCAGGAAGGCCGGCAGCGGCAGGCCCTCGTAGATCTTGCGCCGGCTCATCGCGGCGGACTCCTCCAGCGCCGGCCACCAGCGTTTGCTCAGCCGCGCCCAGATGCCGACCAGCCCGTCCGGCGAGAACAGCACAAAGGCGACGAAGATCAGTCCGAACCACAGCAGCCAGTCCGAGGTCCAGATCGAAAACAATTCGCGGAACAGAATGAAGAACAATGCGCCGAGCGCCGGCCCCAGCATGCTGCGCATGCCGCCGATCACGACGATCGCGAGCAGTTCGCCGGAAAACGGCACCGACACCGCTTCTGCCGAGACGAGGTAATTCTGAAATCCGATCAGCCCGCCGGCAAAGCCTGTGACCACTGCCGAGATCACGAAGACGCCGAGCTTGTAGCGCTCGACCGGATAACCCTGGAACGTGGCACGCAACTGGTTCTCGCGGATCGCCACCAGCACATGGCCGAACGGCGAACGCACCAGGCGCAGCAACAGATAGAGCACGCCGAGGCTGAGCACCGCGACGACGATGTAGTAGTTCAGCGCGTTGTCGAGATCGAAGGCGCCGATGCTGCCGCGCTTCAGGCCGCCGAGGCCGTCTTCGCCGCCGGTCACCCTGGTCCAGCGGAAGGCGGTGGTGTAGGCCAGCGCCGCCAGCGCCAGCGTCAGCAGCGAAAAATAGACGCCGCGCCGGCGCAGGATGACGATACCGACGGCCGCGGAGGCGACCGCCACCACGACCAGCGACAGCAGCAATGGCAGCCAGATCGAGCCGGGGAACCAGTTGAGCTGGATCAGGCCCGCCGCATAGGCGCCGATGCCGAACCAGGTGCCATGGCCGAACGAGACGAGGCCGGTGTAGCCGACGCACAGGTTGAGTCCCATGGTCGCGATCGCCAGCGCCACCACCATGGTGCCGGTGTTGTGCGACAGGCCAAGCGCCTGCATGCCGAAAGGCAGCGCGATCAGCGCGAGGGCCGCCAGCAGCAGCGGCCGGTATTTCGAGGCAGGCGGCAGCTTCATTCGAATTTCTCGATACGTTCGCCCAACAGTCCGCGCGGCCGCACCAGCAGCACCACGAACATCAGGACATACATCGACGCCTCGCCGGCGGCGGGCTCGAAATGGATGGTGATGCCGCGCACCACGCCGACCAGCAGGGCCGCGATCACCACGCCCCAGAAACTGCCGAGGCCGCCGATCACGACGACGACGAAGGCGACCGTGATGATGTCGGCGCCCATCGCCGGCTGCACGATCGTGATCGGCGCAAAGAACGCGCCAGCGAGTGCGGCCATGCCGACGCCGAGCATCACGATCGCGGTCATGTATGGCTGCAGCCGGATGCCCAGCGCCGCGACCATGTCGGGGCGCTGGATACCGGCCCGCACCACGCGGCCAAAGGAAGTCTTGTGCAGCAGCAGCCAGACCCCGACCAGCACCCCGATCACGACAGCGAGAATGAGCAGGCGGTATCGCGAAAACAGGAAGTCGCCGAGGAACACCGAACCGCGGAGCGCGGGCGGGATCGCCGCCGAAATCGGCGGCGCGCCCCAGATGATGCGGATCGCCTGTTCAGCAACCATCGCGAGCCCGAACGTCACCAGCAGGCTCAGGATCGGATCAGCGGAGTAAAAACGGCGGAGGATGTATCGCTCGAACAGGATGCCCAGCATGGCCACCGCAATCGGCGACAGCACGACGGCGGAGCCGAAGCCGAGATATTTGGTGATCTCGACGGAGACGTAGGCGCCCAGCGCGAAGAACGCGCCATGCGCCAGATTGACGACGCCGCCGACGCTGAAGATCAGCGACAGCCCGAGCGCGATCAGGAGATAATAGCCCCCGAGCACGAGGCCATTCACCACCTGTTCCAGCAAGAACGCGAATTGCATGTGCCTACCTTGAACAAGAGCGGCGCCGGCTGGTCGATGCCGGCGCCGCTCACACCAAACGGGGTTAGCGCGCCAAGTGGCGCGTCAGGCCTTCATCTCGCAGGGGTTCTGCGTCTTGGTCGGATAGATCTTCTCCAGCGGCTCTG
This sequence comes from Bradyrhizobium sp. AUGA SZCCT0431, assembly GCF_018131065.1. Classification (NCBI taxonomy): domain Bacteria; kingdom Pseudomonadati; phylum Pseudomonadota; class Alphaproteobacteria; order Hyphomicrobiales; family Nitrobacteraceae; genus Bradyrhizobium; species Bradyrhizobium sp. AUGA SZCCT0431. Next base: position 42,968 of record NZ_JAFCLR010000025.1, read on the forward strand.
CCGCCACCGGCACGGCGTCACCAAGCACCAGCATGTCCCACTTGTCCTTCATCTCGCCCTTCGGCTTCACCGTGAACGGATAGGCCTCCTGCACCAGCTGATGGTCCCAGGAGCGGAAATAGCCCTTGCGCGCCTTCATGATGTCGAACTCGGTCTGCTTTTCGAAATGCGCGATCAGCGCGTCGCTCTCGGTCGATTTGATCTCGTTGATCGCCTGCGCCAGCAGCTTGAGCGTAATGTACTCGATCCAGGCGTGGTTCTCCGGCGGCTTGCCGTATTTCTGGGTAAACGCCGCGACAAAGGCCTTGGAGGCCGGGTTGTCGAGCGTGTGATACCAGACGGTCGGCCAGGTGCCGCTGAGATTGCCTTCGCCCGCGGCCCAGGCGTCGCCGGTGTTGAGGTTGAAGCCGACCAGCGGGTAGGGGAAGCCGAACTCGGCATATTGCTTCACGAGGTTGGTGACCTGGTTGCCCGCGAGGTTGCAGCACACCACGTCCGGCTTGGCTTGCCGCACCTTCAGCAGATAGGGGCTGAAATCGGTGACGTCGGTCGCGATCAGTTCGTCGCCGGCCAGCGTGGCGCCGTTGGCGTCGAAGAAGGTTTTTGCGGCCTTCAGCAGATCGTGGCCGAAAATATAGTCCGCGGTCAGCGTGAAGAATTTCTTGCCCTTCACCATGCCCTTTTGATTGAGCGCGGTGCCGACGGCATTGACCATCACCGTGTTCGGAATGTCGCAGTGGAACGAGTAGCGGTTGCAGTTCTTGCCGCGAAGCGCGTCGGAGCGGGCGCCGGTCGAGAAGAACACCTTCTTGTTGCGCTCGGCGACCTGCATGATGGTGAGCGAGGAGGCCGAGGAGATTTCGCCGAGCAGCACCACGGCGCCGTCCTGCTCGATCATGCGCTGGGCCTTGGTCGAGGCGGTCGCGGGATTGACCGAGTCTTCCGATATCAGGTCGATCTGCTTGCCCATGATGCCGCCGGATTGATTGATCTCTTCGGCGGCGAGCTTGACGCCGAGCTGGGCGTAGCTGCCGATCGCGCCGAGAAAGCCGGTCAGCGGCACGAGATGTCCGATCTTGATCCGGGTTGCCTGGGCGCGGACGATCGCTGGAAATCCCAGAGCGGAAGCGCCGGCAAACGCGGCGCCTGTCTTCAACAAAGTACGTCGGCTGTAGCTGAACATGGCGGGTCTCCTCCCTGGGGGCGCGTCACGACGTCCTGCCTCCGATTCTCGCTATGCGAGGATGTGAGAGACGTTTTTTTATTATTGGAGGATAATTCCGGACGCAGCCGCGCCTGTCAACGCCAAATGCGTCGCAGATTCGCTTCAGCCGATTGGGGAGAGGCGTTAGGAGGACTTCGCGGTGTCGCGGGCGCCGAACTCGGCGGACAACCGGGCGGCGGCGGTTTGCACCAGTTTGGCCCGGCTTTTCAGCACCTGGTCGGACATCCGCCAGATCGGGCCGGAAATGCCGAGCGCCCCGATCACGTCGCCGGTAAAATTGTAGACCGGCACCGCGATGCAGCGCACTTCCGCGTTGTACTCGCCGTCGTCGATCGCGATTGCGCTGCGCCGGATTTCGGCAATTTCGCGCAGCAGCACGGCAGGATCGGTGATCGACTTGCCGGTCGAAGGCTTCAGTTCGACACGTTCGAGGAACCGCTTCAATTGGTCGGGGCGCAGCGAGGCCAGGATGATCTTGCCGAGCGCGGTGCAGTGCGCCGGTCGCACCACGCCGACCCGGTCGGTGAGCTGGAACGCGCCGGAGCCGCTGGTGCGGGCAATAACCACGACGGAATCGCCCATGCGGACCGCAAAATGCCCGCTCTCGCCGGTTTCCCGCGAGAGATCTTCCAGCACCGGTGTTGCGAGATTGACCATCTCGATTTCATCGAGCGCGCTGGCGGCGAGCGCGAACAACGGCCGGCCAACGCGGTAGCGCTTGGAATCCCGCTCCTGCCGCATGTAGCCCAGCGTGACGAGGGTCTTGGCAAGATGGAACGTGGTGGAATTATGCAGGCCGACAAGCTTGCTGAGTTCAGCGAGGCTAATGCCCTCGCGGTGGCGCGCGACTTCCTCCAGGATCGAAAACGCGCGTCCGAGCGACTGCACGCCGCCGCGCTGACGCTCCTCGGCGTCGTCGTCGATGTTGGGCGCGTTCGATTGCACCAGCCGGGCGACCGCCGTCTTGCGTGGCGTGGCGGGCTTCTCGCTCGTCTTCGGCTTGATTCGCGATTTCACGGATGGGTCTCCAGGAGGGCAGGGCCGAATTCTATCAGGCTGCCCTCGTCAATGAATAGCATGATGCTCCGCTGCGGGCCTGTCCATCTCTATACCACAATAGCAATTGACGTACAGTATTATGAGAAATAGGGTCCGCCCCTGTCGGCCGCGCTAATCAAGACGCGGTGTCCAGGTTTATTGAGCAGGGAGAGAGTGATCCGATGGCGCGCAATATGCTCAACGGGGCCCAGGTCATCGTCGACTATTTGATTCAGGAGAAAGTGCCGCAGGTGTTCGGCCTGTGCGGCCACGGCAATATCCAGTTCATCGATGCGCTGTACGAGCGTTCCGACGACATCAAGACCATCTCGGTCCACCATGAGAGCGTCGCCGGGTTCATGGCCGATGTTTATTACCGCGTATCGGGGCGGCCGACCGCGACCTTCACCTCCTGCGGGCCGGGCTCGGCCAATCTGCCGATCTCGCTCGGCAACGCGTTCCTCGATTCGGTGCCGTTCATGGCGGTGACGGGCAATGTGCCGACCAGCCAGTTCAATCGCGGGGCGTTTCAGGAATTATATCGGCACTATCAGGCGGACTTTCCCTCCACGGTGCGTTCCTATTGCAAGAAGGTGTTCCAGCCGACGCGGGGCGAGATGGTGCCGCTCGCGGTTCGGCAAGCCTGGAAGACGATGATGTCGGGACGTCCGGGTCCTGTCGTGCTGGATGTTCCCTTTGACGTGTTCATGGAGTCGGCCGCCGAGGAGGCGCCGAACGCGCAGGCCTGGAACGCCAACATCTCCAGCCGCTGCGGCGCCGATCCCGAGGGCGTGGTGAAGGCGGTCGATATGCTGCTCGGCGCCGAGCGGCCGGTGATGATCGTGGGGCAGGGCGTGCGTTATGGCGGCGCGGCCGAGGAATTGCTGAAGCTCGCCGAGCGGCTTCAGATTCCGGTGGCGGCATCGGCCAGCGGCCTTGGCGCGATCGATTGCAACCATCCGCTCGCGCTGGGGCTGGTCGCACGTGCCGGTCATTACCAGGCCAACCACGCGACGCGTCAGGCCGACGTGCTGCTGGCGATGGGGATGCGGTTCGACGATCGCACTTCGAGCTCGTGGATCCCTGGTTACTCCTTCACCATTCCGCCGACGCGGCTGATCCATGTCGACATCGACCCCGAAGAGATCGGCCGCAACTATCCGGTGGCGCTCGGGCTGATGGCCGACGTGCGGACGTTCCTGCGGCAGGTTCATGCCGAACTCGACCGCCGCGCCGATCTGACCAAGAAGGCTGACAGCCGCAAAAAATGGCTGGCGCAGATCGATACCTATCGACAGGAATGGGACAAGTTCGTCGCACCCGGATTTTCCGACGACACCATGCCGATCAACCCGCAGCGCGCTGCGCTCGAGATCGACAAGGCGCTGCCCGAGAATGCGATCCTCGTCAGCGACATCGGCGTGCACCACAATTGGCTGCTGAGTTTTTGCAAGCCGAAGCGGCCGGACTCGCTGATCGGTTCGATGGGGTTCGGCCCGATGGGTTTTGGAGTCGCCGGCGTGATGGGCGCGAAATTCGCGGCGCCCGACCGGCCCTGCGTATCCGTGTGCGGCGACGGCGCCTTCTTCATGCACGCCAACGTGCTGGGAACGGCGGTCGAATATAATCTGCCCGTGGTCTGGGTGGTCTGGAACAATTACGCCTATGCCTCGATCCGCGGACTGCAGCGCGGTTATCTCGGCGGCCGCGAACTGGCGACCGACTTCCATGATCCCGTGACCGGCCAGCGCTATAATCCGGATTTTGCCGCGATGGCGCGCTCCTGCGGCGTCGAGGGCGTGCGGGTCGATCGCGCCGGCGATATCGGCGAGGCCGTCCGCAAGGGCATCGCCGCCAACAAGCCCTATCTTATCGACGTCGATATCGCCGCCGATATCAATCCCACGGGCGCCGGCATCTGGGAATTGCCCGGCCTTGGCCAAAGCAAGGCGGGCATCGGCACCCGCTATCAGCCCGTCTGATTTTGAACGGAGGAGAGCGCATGTTGCTTGCAGGCAAGAAAGTCGTCGTCGTCGGTGGTTCCTCCGGCATCGGTCTTTCGACCGCGCAAATGGCCAAGCGCGAAGGCGCGGATGTGATTGTTTCGTCCCGGAATGTCGAGCGCCTCGACAAGGTGGCGGAAACGCTGAACGCGATCGCGATCCCGGCCGATGTCACCAGCGACGAAAGCATCGCAAAGCTGTTTCGCGCCTGCGGTCCGGTCGATCATGTCGTGGTCACGGCGGCCCAGCTGCGCACCGGACCGTTCAAGACGGTCGCGATGGAGGACGTGCGGTCCACCATGGAAAGCAAGTTCTGGGGCGCATGGCGGGTGGCGCGATCGGCCGAGATTCGCCCCGGCGGATCGCTGACACTGGTCTCCGGCTTCCTCAGCGTTCGCCCGCGGCCGAATTCGGCCATCGTCAGTGCGGCCAATGGCGCGCTCGAATCGCTGGCAAAAGCGCTGGCGCTCGAACTGGCGCCGGTGCGCGTCAATGCCGTCTCGCCCGGCGTGATCGATACACCGATCCGCGCCGCGATGCCGGAGGAGGCGCGCCGTGATATGCTCGCCAAAACCGCCGCGGCGTTACTGGTCGGTCGGGTCGGGATCGGCGACGACATCGCGCGGCAAATACTGTCGTTCATGGCGAACGGCTTTGCGACGGGATCGATCATCTATATCGACGGCGGCGCGCTGGTGATCTGATCGTCGCGGTAACTGAGGAGCACCAAATGGCTTCAGAGGATCACGGCGCTTTCATCCGCAACATCGCCGAAGTGCCCTGGCGCGAATTCCCCAATCATTTTGGCGGCGCACTGTCGAAACCGCTGGTCATGCCGGAGACGGCGGGCTCGCGCCACATCGACTACCGGATCTCGATGTACCAGCCGATGGCCCATGTCGCGCGCCACAAGCACCAGGTCCAGGAACAGATCTATCACGTGCTCGAGGGTGAGGGGCTGATGGAAATCGCCGGCAAGAACCAAGTCGTGCGCAAGCACGACTTCATCTTCCTGCCGCCCGGCGTGGAACACGCCATCTCGAATTCCGGGCTGGTCGATCTGGTGTTTCTCGTCATCACTTCACCGGTGACGGATGACGAGAAGCCGGTGTGACTCGACAGCGACATTACGCCGCAAGATCGAGCAGCAGGCACGATGAGCCTCTAATCAGCACCTTGCGTCCGTTTGACGTGAGGACCGGCGCATCGCCGTTGATCGTAACGAGTCCAAGCGCAATCAGGCCTTGAATTGTGAATCGATTCATCCGCTGTGGCCGGGATGTTGAGTTGCGCAAGTTCTTCAACACTTCCCACTGGTCGGGCGTCAGTTCGAAGTCGACTTCGTCGTTCATGGCGTCCAAGGACTCCCTTAGGTTCTTGGAGTGCGTGATAGCGGCCGCTCATGAAATTCGTGCGACCACAACGAGTCAGGATTTGGACGTGCGATGATGCGCCGTCACATCATCGTGTCATTGGAAACTTTCAACTGTCGCGAATCGTGACAATGCTGCATTGCGTCAAGGCGCCATAATCCTTAACCGCGCCGCACGCTGGCGCCGCCATCCACCGGCAACGTTACGCCGGTGATGAAACTCGCCTCATCGGAAGCAAGAAACAGTGCGGCATTGGCGACGTCCCAGCCGGTGCCCATCTTCTGACGCAGCGGAACCTTGCTGTCGCGCTCGGCTTCGACCTCGGCGCGGGTCTTCTTGAACTCGCGCGCGCGGGTATCGACCGCCATCGGCGTGTTCATCAGGCCGGGCAGGATGACGTTGGCGCGGATGCCATATTGCGCGTTCTGGTAGGCGAGCTGTTCGGTAAAGGCGATCATTGCCGACTTGGTCGCCTTGTAGGCGACGTATGGATAGGTCGTGATCGCCGCCATCGAGGAGATGTTGATGATGCTGCCGCTCTGTTGCTGGCGCATGATCGGGATGACATGCTTGGCGGCGAGGATGCAGCTTTTCAGATTGATCGCGACGCAACGATCGAATGCCTCCTCGGTGATATCAAGCAGTTCGGCGTCGCCGCCGGACAGGCTGACGCCGACATTGTTGTGCAGGATATCGACGCGGCCCCAGCGGCCATGCGCATCCGCCACCATCGCCTTGATGTCGGCATTCTTGGTGACGTCGGCCCTGAAGGCGATCGCCGTGCCCTGTTTGGCCGCGATCAAGTCGACGGTCTCCTGCGCCGATTCGAGATGGTGATCGACGCACAGCACCCTTGCGCCCTCGCGCGCGAAGGTGAGCGCGGTGGCGCGGCCGTTGCCGATGCCCTCGCCGGGGCTCTGGCCGGCGCCGACGACGATGGCGACACGATCTTTCAGGCGCATTTCATTCCACTCCCGGAATCGGGTACTGTTGCAGTACCTCTTTGTAATAGGGCTCGTTGTCCATCTTCATCGTCGCCAGCACGCGCACCACCGCGCAGTAGAACGCGATGGTGACCAGATCTCGGCGAAGGTCGCATCCGACATCGCAAGCTCGCGCACCATCTCGCGGGCGCCGCGCAGGATTGCTTTCGCCAGCGGTTCGAGGTTCGAGGGTTTGCCCTCGGTCTCGGCCATCATTGCCTTGATGTCGTCGTCGGTGACGCCGAACTCCTTGCCGATCTTCACATGATGGGTGAATTCGTATTCCGACCTCTCCATCCAGCCGACCTGCAGGATCGCAAGCTCGCGCAGGCGCGGATCGAGCTTGCTCTTGAAGCGGATATAGCCGCCGATGCCGTTGAAGGCGCGCGCCATGTCGGGCGAATTGACCAAGAGCTTGTGCAAATTGGTGTTGCGCTTGAGCATGTCGCGATATTCAGGGGCGACCTGGTCGGCTTCGAGATACGGCAGGCGGGCCATTTTATTGTTTTCCTTATTGGCAAGTTCGTCCGGCCGCGTCGGACGCGACCGCGCTAGGTCGGCTCAGCCATAGAGGGCTTTATGCTCGCTCGCGTAATTGGCGTAGGAATCCTTGATGCTCGCGAGATTGAGCAGCATGGTGGCGACGGGCTTGTCGTCGGTGGCGAACACTGTGGTGCGCACCCACATGCTCTCGGTCCGGCGGCTGCCGCTCAGCGCCACGACCTCGCGTTCGGTGACGTAGTTCTCGCCGGCGAATAGCGGCCCGCGCAGCAACCGGATTTCCTGATCCGCGAACAGTCCGACCGCGGGGCCTCGCACCGGCAATCGATCCTCGCGCGCGCGGTATTGAAACAGCACGCTCAGCATCTCCATGGGGAGAATGGCCCGACCCCAGGGATTGCGTTCCTGCGAATAATAGGCCGAAGGTTCGGTGATCACCTTCAGCTTCTCGGCCAGCGAAAACGGATAGAGATCGCCCATGTTCTGGTCGAAATCCATTTTCACGGTTTGCCGGCCGGTCTTCATGCCGACCTTGAGGTCGGCGAGGATCACGGGGTCGGCGAGCGGCTTCAGTTCGCCGAGCCGCCGGTGCAGTGCCGTTGCCGTCCCATCGCCGCCGACGGAGGCGGTGCCGCGCAAAATTTCGGTGCCGTCGCGCTTGGTCATGCCGATGCTGCAAACGGTCTGGCCCGGCTTCGACTTTTCGATGTTGGCCTGAACTTCCTCGCCCTCGAAAGCGGGATTGCGATAATGCGCCGAGAGACAGCCGCTCTCGAACCAGGCCTGGCCCCAGATCCGTTCGCACAATGGCGCGAACTGGCTGAAATGGGTCGGGCCTTCGATCGTGCCGCCCTGAAAGCCCAGCTTTTGCGCTGTCGCATCGTCGTGGATCGAAGCATGGGCGTCGTAGACCTGCGCTTGCAGCATCTGCTTTGGGCGCCGCCACGGCCCGACGAGCACGTCGCCGCTCTCCAGTATCTCGGTCGTGAATGCCGCTTCTGTCATCTCTGAGGTTTCCTTGGCTCTCCCGTTTGCCGTCCAGCGTTTCAAAGAAGACAGGTTTCGGCAAGGGTGCGACCGTAATCCACATCGCAGCCGAGATATGTCCTGCCGCCATGCATTCAGGCTGGGCACGCATAGCAAAACCGGTGCATTCTGGGCCCAATTAGACCGGTTCAAAATAGCCGGCAGAGCGATAGCCGCGATGGGGAGCGAAAAAATGGCGTTGACGGACGTTGGGCTGGACGACAAGTACCGGCTGGATGCGAAACGCATCTTTCTTTCCGGTACGCAGGCGCTGGTCCGGTTGCCGATGTTGCAGCGCGAACGCGACCGCGCACAGGGGCTCAACACCGCAGGTTTCATCTCGGGTTATCGCGGTTCACCGCTCGGCATGTACGATCACGCGCTGTGGCGTGCGAAATCCTTCCTCAAGGAACACAACATCGAGTTCGCGCCCGGCCTCAACGAGGATCTGGCGGCGACGGCGGTGTGGGGCAGCCAGCAGGTCGGAATGTTCCCGGGCGCCAAGGTTGATGGCGTGTTCGGCATCTGGTACGGCAAGGGTCCCGGCGTCGATCGCTCGATGGACGCGCTCAAGCATGCGAACTCGGCCGGCACTTCGCCCAATGGCGGCGTGATCGCGCTGGCCGGCGACGATCATGGTTGCCAATCCTCGACGCTGGCCCATCAGAGCGAACAGGTCTTCGCGGCGGCACTGATGCCGGTGGTCAACCCTGCGACGCTGCAGGATTATCTCGACCTCGGGATTCTTGGGTTTGCGCTGTCGCGCTACTCGAGTTGCTGGGTCGGCTTCAAGGCGATTTCCGAGACGGTCGAAAGCTCGGCCTCGATCGTCAGCGATCCCGATCGCATCAAGATCATCATCCCGACCGATTTCGAAATGCCGCCAGGCGGGCTTGGCATCCGCTGGCCGGACGCGCCGCTGGAGCAGGAGCGCAGGCTTCACGGCCCGAAGATGCAGGCGGTCGCCGCCTTCACCCGCGTCAATCGCTTCGACCACATCGTGCTGGATTCCAAGCCGGCGCGGCTCGGCATCATGGCGACCGGCAAGGCCTATCTCGACCTGCGCCAGGCGCTGGCCGATCTTGGTATTACCGACGCCGAAGCGCAGGCGCTGGGACTGCGCATCTACAAGGTCGCGCTGACCTGGCCGCTGGAGGAGCACGGCGCACGCGCGTTCGCCGAAGGCCTGCAGGACGTGCTTGTGGTCGAGGAGAAGCGCGGCTTCATCGAGGATCAGCTGCTGCGCATCCTCTACAATGTCGATGCTATGAGGCGGCCTTCGGTGGTAGGCAAGCGCGACGAGACCGGCGCGATGCTGCTGCCAAGCGAAGGCGAACTCACGCCCACCATGGTCGCCGCGGCCGTGGTGGCGCGGTTGCGCCGGCTCGGCCATCGCAGCCCGGCGCTGGAACAGCGCCTCGCCAAGCTCGAAGCGTTCGACCGGCCCGCGGAGGGCATTGGTGCTGCAAAGCTGCAGCGGACGCCGTATTTCTGCTCGGGCTGCCCGCACAATACCTCCACCAAAGTGCCTGAGGGCAGCCGCGCGATGGCCGGCATCGGCTGTCACGGCATGGCGCTCTCGGTGCCGAACCGCCGCACCGCGACGATCTCGCATATGGGCGCCGAAGGCGTCACCTGGATCGGGCAGGCGCCGTTCACCAGCGAACAGCACGTGTTCCAGAATCTCGGCGACGGCACCTACACGCATTCGGGCTTGCTGGCGCTGCGCGCGGCTTCCGCCGCCGGCGTCAACATCACCTACAAGATCCTCTACAACGACGCTGTCGCGATGACGGGCGGCCAGCCGGCCGAGGGCGGCCTGACCGTGTCGCAGATCGCGCATCAGGTTTCCGCCGAAGGTGCCAAGCGGCTTGCGATCGTCTCGGACGAGCCCGAGAAATACCCCAGCAACTATTTCCCCGCTGGGGCGACTGTTCATCACCGCCGTGAGCTCGACGCCGTGCAGAAGGAGCTGCGCGACGTCAAGGGCCTTTCGGTCCTGATCTACGACCAGACCTGCGCCGCCGAAAAGCGCCGCCGCCGCAAGCGCGGGCTCTATCCGGATCCGCCGAAGCGTGTCTTCATCAATGAGCGCGTCTGCGAAGGCTGCGGCGACTGCTCGGCTGTTTCCAACTGCGTCTCGGTGCAGCCGCTGGAAACGGAACTCGGCCGTAAGCGCCGGATCGACCAGTCGAACTGCAACAAGGACTTTTCCTGCATCGAGGGCTTTTGTCCGAGTTTCGTCACTGTGCATGGCGGCAAGTTGCGGAAGGCCGATCGCGCCGCGGCTGATCCGTCGGCACTGTTTGCGGACTTGCCGCTGCCGACACCGCCCGCGCTTGACGGCGCGTTCAACATCCTCGTCACCGGCATCGGCGGCACCGGCGTCATCACCATCGGTGCGTTGCTCGGCATGGCCGCGCATGTCGACGGCAGGGCCTGCTCGACGCTCGACTTCACGGGATTGTCGCAGAAGAACGGCGCGGTCATGAGCCACGTCCGCATCGCGCCGTCGGCGGACGATCTCGCCAATGTCCGGATCGGGCCCGGCACCGCCAACCTCATTCTCGGCTGCGACATCGTCGTTGCTACCAGCATCCCGGCGCTGAGCCGCGCCGAGCGCGGCCTGACGCGCGCGATCGTCAACGCCGATCTGTTGCCGACCGCAAGCTTCGTGATCGATCCCGACATCGATTTCCAGGCCGGCGCGATGCGCGAGGCGCTCAACGAGGCCGTCAGCGCCAGCGATCTCGATATCCTCGATGCGACCGGTCTTGCCTCATCCCTGATGGGCGACAGCATCGCGACCAATTCCTTCATGCTGGGCTTTGCGTTTCAGCGCGGCGCGATTCCGCTGTCGCTGGAGGCGATCATGAAGGCGATCGACCTCAACGGCGCGGCGATCGAGATGAACAAGCTGGCGTTCTCTTGGGGCCGGCTTGCCGCGCACGACCTGCAACGCGTGGTCAGCGCCGCGCGCTTCAAGGCGCAGGGCGCCGCACCGGTCAAGCGGACGCTGGACGAGACCATCGCTCACCGTGCAGGCTTGCTGACCGACTACCAGAACGAGGCCTATTCGAAGCGCTACCTCGCCGAGGTCGCGCGCGTGCGTGCCGCCGAAGCCAAGGCTTCGCCTGCAGCGCAGGACCTCACCGAAGCCTTTGCAAGGGGCCTGTTCAAGCTGATGGCCTACAAGGACGAGTATGAGGTTGCCCGGCTTTATTCCGACGGCGAGTTTGCACGAGCATTGAAGGAGCAGTTCGACGGCGACGCGAGCGTCAAGGTCAGCCTGGCGCCGCCCTTGTTGGCGCGCCGCGACAAGGTGACCGGGCATTTGCGCAAGCGCGAATTCGGTGGCTGGATCCTCAAGGCGTTCGATGTCCTGACGCGCTTCAAATTCCTGCGCGGCACCGCGTTCGATCCGTTCGGCTATACCTCCGAGCGCCGGATGGAGCGGGCACTGCCGGGCGAATATTCTGACATGATCCTCCGCCACCTCGACACGGCCAAACCGCAGGACTGGCCGCGGCTGGTGGCGCTGGCGAAAACGACTGACCTCGTGCGCGGCTACGGCCACATCAAGGAGGCCAATGTCGCGCGCTACCGCCAGGAATGCATGCGGCTGGAGGGCACGATCGGGCAGGGGGTTGCGCAAGCCGCGGAATAGGTTCCGGGCCACCGGCCGCGGATTTTTCGCGGCCGGCGTAGTCAGCGGGTAACCTTGCCGAAAATTTCGGCTGGAAAAGGCCTGCCGGCTTCCTACATGATCCCAGTTATCATTATTTTTAGTCATTTCAGGAGGCCCATAATGGTCCTGAAAAGCGCTTTAGCTGCAGCGGTTTGCACGGGGTTTTTGGCATTGGCCGGCTCCGCGACGGCGGCCGAGTATCGTCCGGGTGAGTTGCTCAGCCTTGATCTTCCCAACGCGGTATTGTCGCCCAAGCGGATCGGGCCGGAGGCGCGGTTCGGGCCGGTTCGGATCGAGGCAAGGTCGGAGGACACGGAGGCGGATCTGGATTCGACCATCTGGCCCAAGCTGCCGCCACGCAAGGCGCATGTCGCCAAATCTCAGGCCGAGAAGACCAGCACTGAGGCGCCGCGTGCCGCAGCGCGTGCCAGACTGGCGAAACCGCGCAACAATCCGCTCGATGCGCAGGCGCGCGATACCCGGATTCAAACCTGGCCGTGCAGGTCCGGCGGCATCTGTAACTGGCAGCGATAGAAGCGGTCGCTTACGTTCAGGGTTTTCCGATCAGAAAGAAGACAGCCACGATCAGCACGGAGAGCGTCGTGATCACGCCGAGCACGGCGGCGGCGATCGCCGGCAATTGATGCGAATCCAGCCATCGTTGCAACGCGTTGCCCATCGCTCTCCCTGACCTGATCTTGATTTGCCCAGCGCCTTGCGGGCAGTCTATTTATAGCGATCTATCCCACGCAATCCAATGCCGTCCATGCGGCTTTCGTCTTCCCCGCGACACTTTACGCCTTCGGGAGCATTCAATGGAAAATCTGCAAACGCAGGGCATTGCCCTGCCGAGGCTCGGGCTTGGCACTTTTCGGCTGCAGGGCGATGCCTGCCGCGCGGCGGTTGAAAGCGCGATTGCGCTGGGCTACCGGCATCTCGACACTGCGGAAATGTACGGCAATGAGGAGCCGATTGGCGCTGCGATCGCGGCCTCGCGCATCGCCCGCAAGGACCTGCATGTCACCACCAAGGTCTGGAACGAAAACCTGGCGCCGGACGCGATCCGCCGGGCGTTCGATGCTTCCTTGAAGAAACTGCGGCTCGATCAGGTCGATCTCTATCTGGTGCACTGGCCGTCGCGAAATATGAACCTGCCGGCGATGTTCGAGACCTTGATGAAGCTGAAGCAGGAAGGTCGCACTCGCGCCATCGGGGTCGCCAATTTCAACATCGCGCTCTTGAAAACCGTGGTCGAGGAGATCAAGGCTCCGATTGCCTGCAATCAGGTCGAATACCACGTGATGCTGGATCAGACAAAGCTGCGCAAATATCTCAGCGCCAAATCGATTCCGCTGGTTGCCTATTGCCCGCTGGCGCAGGGCCGCGTGGCGTCGGACGAAGTTTTGACCGCAATCGGGCGCAAGCATAATGCCAGCGCCGCACAGGTGGCGCTGAAATGGTTGCTCGACCAGGACGGGGTCGCCGCGATCCCGAAGGCCTCGCGCGCCGAAAGTCAACGGGCCAATCTCGACGCGCTGAAGCTGCGGCTTGATGACGACGATCGAAAGGCAATCGCGGCCTTGCCGAAGGACAAACGTTGTGTAAATCCCGCCTTCGGGCCGGCGTGGGATTGAAGGCGATTCCTCCTTTTCCGTCCGCCGGAATTCAAGGTTTTTCGCTACACACGGGCTGAGGTCCAGTCCATACTGGGTGGCATCAAAGGGAGGTCTAGAAAATGCGTGAAGCTGTTATCGTTTCCTATGCACGTACGGGGCTGGCGAAGTCCGGCCGTGGCGGGTTCAATATCACCCCTCCGATGTCGATGGCGGCCCACGCCATCAAGCACGCGGTCGAGCGCGCCGGCGTCGAGAAGGATTACGTCGAGGACTGCTATCTCGGCAATTGCGCGCACGGCGCGCCCAATATCGGCCGCCAGGCGGCGCTGCTCGCTGGCATGCCAAAGTCGACGGCCGGCGTTTCGGTCAACCGCTTCTGCTCCTCAGGGCTGCAGACCATCGCGATGGCCGCCAACTCGATCCGCTCGGACGGCGCCGATTGCATCGTGGCCGGTGGCGTTGAAAGCATCTCGATTCCCGGCGGCGGTTCGCCCAAGGAATCGATCGATCCGGATTTGCTCAAGACCGCGCCCGACATCTTCATGGCGATGATCGACACCGCCGACATCGTCGCCGAGCGCTACAAGCTCAGCCGCGAATACCAGGACGAGTACTCGCTGGAATCGCAACGCCGCATGGCCGCCGCGCAGCAGGCCAACAAGTTCAAGGACGAAATCGTCCCGATGAAGACCAAGATGAAGGTGGTCGACAAGGCGACCAAGGCGGAAAGCATCGTCGACTACACGGTCGATCGCGACGAGTGCAACCGGCCCGAAACCACCATGGAAGGCCTCGCCAAGCTCGAGCCGGTCAAGGGCCCGGGCAAATACGTCACCGCCGGCAATGCCAGCCAGCTCTCGGACGGTGCGGCGGCTGTTGTGCTGATGGAAGCCAAGGATGCCGAAAAGCGCGGCCTGCAGCCGCTCGGCCGTTTCGTTGCATGGGCGGCGGCGGGCTGCGAGCCGGATGAGATGGGCATCGGCCCGATCTTCGCCGTGCCGAAGCTGTTGAAGCGCCATGGCCTCAAGATCGACGACATCGACATCTGGGAACTGAACGAAGCCTTCGCCAGCCAGTGTCTGTATTCCCGCGACAAGCTCGGCATCGACCCCGAGAAGTACAATGTCAACGGCGGCTCGATCGCGATCGGCCATCCCTTCGGCATGACCGGCGCGCGGCTCACCGGCCACATCCTGCAGGAAGGCCGTCGCCGCAAGGCGAAGTGGGGCGTCGTCACCATGTGCATCGGTGGCGGCCAGGGCGGCGCAGGCCTGTTCGAAATCTACAGCTGAGCCGAAGCAATCAGCCGGCGATACCAACAAAGAAAATGGCTCCGCGAGGAGCCATTTTCCGTTGAGCCCTAGTCTCAGGCATCAACCTCAGTAACGATGCTTCTTGATGATCACGACCTTGTCGTGGTGACCATGACCACGATGTCCGCGATGGTAGCCGCGGTCACGATGCCCGCGGTATTCGGCGCGTGCACCGTGGGAGTGGTGATGGCCTTGGTGATAACCGCTGCCACGCTTGATCACAACAGTCTGTGCGCTTGCAATCGACGGCACCCCGATGATGATCGCGCCAAGCGCGGCCAAAACTAATCCAAACTTCTTCATTACTTGTCCTCTCCTCAATTCAGCGAGGATAGAACAGCGCATCGACGGGAACGTTCCGACGAAACTTGAAGAGAATTCTGAATGTCTGTTCAGCAAGGATCGCGGATGCAATGCGTGCGTTGGTTCCACGCACGAGCAAATTTCTTTAGTCCAATAACTCACGCTCGAAACATTGCGTTTACACGTGGCCGTTCTGGACAACCGCGATCCCACGGACCGTCCAGCCGCACGGTCATTGATACCCGTGTGGGTTGATCGGGGGCATGGGCCGGCTTGCGGAAAGCCCGGTCCCGGCGCATCATCGCGCCATAAAAATCATCTGGGGGAGCGATGCCATGAGCGGGTTTTCACGCCGTGATTTTCTAAGCCTGTCAGGATCGGCCGCGGTCGCTGCGATGTCCGCACCGGCCAATGCCGCGATGGGTCCGAACGACAAGTTCGACCTCGTGATCAAGGGCGGCGATGTGCTCGATCCCAGCCAGTCGCTGCGTGGCAAGCGTGACATCGGCATTCGCTGGGGCATGATCGAGGCGATCGAAGCCGACATTCCGGCCGCACGCGCCTCGAAGACCATCGACGCCGCCGGCAAACTGGTGACGCCGGGATTGATCGACCTGCACTCCCATGTCTACCCCTATGGTTCGGCGATCGGCATTCCCGCCGACGAATTGGTGCAGGCCCAGGCAACGACGACAGTAGTGTCGGCGGGGGACGCTGGCGTCAACAATATCGCAGCGCTGCGCCGCTACATCGTGGCGCAATCGCGCGCGCGGATTTACGCCTTCGTCCATATCGCCAATCATGGACTGTCGGGCTTCCCGGTCGCCGAACTATACAACATCGACCACGCGCAGCTCGACGCCTGCGCCATGGCGCTGGCCGAGAATCCGGATTTCCTGCTCGGCGTCAAAGTCCGGATGTCGGAGAATGTCATCGCCAGGCACGGCCTCGAACCACTGAAGCGAGCCATAAAGGCCTGCGAGATGTGCGGCTGGCCGGCCAAGATGATGGTGCATATCGGCGGCGTCGAGACCAGGGAGTTGATGTCGCAGATTCTCGATCTGCTGCGGCCGGGCGACGTGCTGACCCATGCCTATTCCGGCGCACCGAACAACGGCGGCGTCTTCACCAACATCGTGCAGGATGGCAAGCTGCTGCCGGCAGCGCTTGCCGCCAAGCAGCGCGGCGTGATGTTCGACGTCGGCCATGGTGGCGGCAGTTTCGATTTCACGGTGGCGGAAGTCGCGATCGCGGGTGGCTGCCCGCCCGATACGATCTCGTCCGACATCCACGTCTTCTCCGGCAATTCGCCCGGTATGCCGTATCTGCCGAACGTGATGAGCAAGTTCGTCCCGCTCGGATTTACGGTGGAGCAGGTGGTGGCGATGGCAACCTCGGCGCCGGCCAAGATCATCAACCGTGCACCGAAAATCGGCACGCTGCAGGTCGGCGCGCCCGGCGACGTCGCGATCATGGAACTGGCGGAGGCGCAGGTCTCGTTCGTCGACACCCGCAACAACAAGCGCGAGGGCAAGCTGTTGCTGAAACCGGTGCAGACCGTGATCAACGGCGTGCCGTTCGGCCGGCCCTATCAGGCGCCGTTCGCGGTGCGGTAGGCGCCGGCGTCTTTTGGCGAGCCCACTGGATTATCCGTCGTACTGGTAGCGCCTTACGGCATCCTCGTCCCATTCCAGGCCGGCGCCCGGCCGGTTTGGGACCATGAGGAAGCCATCTGCGAGTTTAAATGGCGCGGCGAGGATGGGGTCCGCCCAATCCTGCCATTCCAGCCAATGAGCCGTTTCAGTCACGCGCATCAGATGCGCCGCGAACTCGGGATAGAGGTGCGTCGACATCTCGACACCTGCGGCTCCAGCGATCGATGATGCGCGGATCCAGCCCGTTACACCCCCGATCCGCATGAGATCGGGCATAACATAGTCTCCGGCGCCAATGGACAGGGCTTGATGCAATGCGCGTGGTCCGTAGAAATTTTCGCCAAGCTGCACGGGCGTCGTCAGCTCCCTGCTAAGCTGTGCGTATCCTGCGAGATTGTCGTAAGCGATCGGTTCTTCGAACCAGTAGAGCCCTTGCCGGTCGAGCGCGTGGCAACGGTGCAGCGCCTCGCCAAGACGGAGGCCTTGGTTGAAATCAACCATCAACTTGATTTCCGCGCCGACCGCGGTGCGCACAGCCTCTATCGCGGCGAGATCGTCAGCCAATCTGTCGCGACCCAACCGCAATTTCAGTCCCTTGAAACCACCTTCGGCCACGAGCGCTCGCGCGTCATCGCCCAAACCGGCTACCTCGGTAAGCCAGAGGCCATTGCTGTTATAGGCTGCGACCGGACCGGTTGAGCCCCCCAACAACACGGCCAGTGGCATACCGGCCGCCTTCGCCAAGGCATCCCATGCCGCCATATCGAGCCCGGATACAGCGATCATCGACACGCCTTCGTAACCGATCAGATTCAGCGCTCTACGCGCGTTCTGAAAATCCTCAATCGGGCGGATTGGCTGGCCCTTCCGCGGCTCGGCAAGATCGTAGATTGCGGGCACGATATAGTGCGTCGAGTGCTTCAAATAAGGCTCGAGATAACTGCGCCCGACAACGCCTTCCTCGGTTGCGAGGTCGATGAGAATAATGGGCCATTGATCGAACAGGCCGACCTTGGAAACCACCGGCCTGCGAAGCGGTACCAGCACCGAGCGAACCGTCACGGATCGGAATGTGAGCTTCTCGAAAGTCATCATTTCCTCCCGCGGACAGCATGGCGCTACTCTCGCTGTCGTCAGATCGGATGTCGCTCGGCCGGTGCATTCGAGACGGGATGTGTATTGTTGTAAATTCACTAACCGGTATACATTCCGCTCAGAGGGAGAGAGATGCCACGATCCTCGGCGCCGACTCGCCAGACCATCCTCGATGCAGCCTACGGTCTCTTCCGTCGCAGGGGATTCGTGCGCGTGAGCATGGACGAGATCGCAGCGTCAGCCGCGGTCACCAAGCGGACGCTTTACTATCACTTTGCAAGCAAGGACCTGCTTCTGGCCCAGGTGCTCGAAGCGCAGCACGCTTTGGCTCTGGCCGCTTTCCGGACTTTTGGCGAAAGCCTCGCCGGATCGCCCGAGAGCATCATTGATCAACTGTTCAAGGATCTCGCCGTCTGGTCGGACTCGCCGCGATGGGCAGGCTCGGGTTTTACCCGCCTTGTCATCGAGCTTGCCGATCTGCGTGGACATCCTGCTCGCCTGATCGCGCGCCGTCACAAGGCAATGCTTGAGGCCCATCTAGCTGACCTTTTGGCAAGCGTCGACGCGACGTCGCCGCGGCAACTTGCCCGCGAAATCTGGCTGCTCTCCGAAGGCGCAATCTCACTGATCTTAATCCATGGAGACCGCAGTTATGCTGCGGCGGCCGCCGAAGCGGCCAAGAAACTCATTCGATCAGAATGCGCCCAAAAGAAATACCCCGCGCGAGGGGAAGCCGCCGCGCGAAGGCAACGATCTGAACCTGTGGGAATCAAACGTCGCAGATGAACGATGCAAATCCTTACCCCGGGACCGGCGCTACGATCGCGCCCGCTTCTCCACATTGGCGCTTCGCTCGGGCACGCCGAACTCCTTGCGGCAGACGTCCGCCAGCACGGCGACGCCTTCGCGGATCTGCTCATGGGAGGGGCTGGCAAAGCAAAGGCGCAAGCGGCTGCCGGCATAGGACTTGTCGGTCGACCATTCCGGCCCCGGGTTGATGGCGACGCCGGCGGCCAGCGCTGCCTGGTACAGCTTCAGCGTATCGACATTGTCGGGAAGTTTGACCCACAGGAAGATGCCACCCTTGGGATCCTCGAACTCGGCTGATGTGCCGAACTGCTCGTTGAGCGCCTCCATCAGCGTATCGAGCTTGGCGCGCAGGCCGCGTGTCAACTTCGGCACGTGGGTTGCGAAATGCGGCGTGCAGAATTCCGCCAGCACCATCTGCTCCAGCGCGCCGGAGCCGGCATCGGTCTTCAGCGCCAGCATCCGCGACATCATCTCCCAGGGCGCGACGATGAAACCGACCCGCAGCGCCGGCGCAATCGATTTGGAGAACGAGCCGATATGGATGACGCCGCCTTGCTCGCTCATCGCATAGATCGCGGGCGGGCGCTGGCCGTTCCAGATCAGGTCGGCGTAGCAATCGTCCTCGAAGATCGGCACGCCGTATTCCTGCGACAGTTTTATCATTTCGGCGCGCCGCGCCTCCGGCAGGATCGAGCCGGTCGGGTTCTGCACGGTCGGGATGGTGTAGATGTATTTCGGCATGATGCCGCGGCGCTTGTGGTCGGCCAGCGCCGCCGCCAGCGCATCCATTCGCATGCCCTCGTCGTCGAGGGGAATGCCGACCGTGTTGACGCCGAGCCGGGTCAGCCGGCTCAGCGAGCCCTGATAGGTCTCCTGTTCGATCAGCACGGTATCGCCGCGCGCCAGCAGCGTCGCGTTGACGAGGTCGAGCGCCTGCAGCGAACCGGAGACGATCATGACATCGTCGGCGGCGCAGCCGATACCGGCGTCGCGCTTGAGTTTCCTGGTGAGGAATTCGCGCAGCGGGCGGTAGCCCTGCGGGCCGCTGGCGAGGCCGTAGGTCGCGAGCGTCTTGCCCTCGCGCTGGAGCACGGCAGTCAGCGCCTCGATCAGGCCGTCGACCGGGACCTGGTCGGGATCATTGTTGCCGCCGACGAAACTGTATTTGGCCAGACCCGTCCACCGCGCCGCCGGCGCCGGCAATCCGGCCGGCAGCAATGGTGCGAAATCAAAGATTGATGCGGTAGACATTGGACATTCACTCCCGTTTTGTTTTTCGTTGAGAAGGCCGCTGGCGCGGCCCTCCGGTATTCTCGTTTAGTTCTTGCCGATGATCTTAATCGGTCGCCCCTGGCTGATGAAAGCGTAATGTCCGCTGCCGACGCTGCCGACCATCAGCGCCTCGACCGCGGGCTCGGCGATTTCTTCCGTGGCCGCCCAATCCACGACGAAATTGGCCCCGGTGCCGCCGCGCACTGAGCGTGACCGAGAAATCCGCTCGCAATCTGCCCTGGCTCATCGACACGCTCGAATAAACCGGCACGTAGAAAGCGCCCGATATGGCGAGGGCGTCGGTGGGGACCGCGGTCAGAGAACTGGCGAAATTCTGCTCGATGCTGCCGGCCGCCTGCGCCCGACCATCCCCTGTGTAAAGGATCGACAGGCAGGCAAGAATCGCTAGAAAGAGACCTGTTAGGCGGATGTGACACATTGCTCGTTTGACCATTGCGCCCCGGCCTCTAGGTTGCATTGAGGAAAAGTCAGGAAATATGCACGAGCTTATCGGCGATATCACTTTATGCATCCTGTTTGCCTGGGTGCTTGGCTTGCTGGCGCATTTTACCCGGCAACCGCTGATCCTCGCCTACCTTATCGCCGGGTTTGTCATCGGTCCATTCGGCATGAAATGGGTCCATTCCAAGGACTCGATTCACGTCATCTCCGAACTCGGCCTAATCTTCATGCTGTTCATGATCGGGCTGGAAATTGACCTGAAAAAGATCGTGCGCGCCGGCAAGGTCATCCTGTTCGCCGCGGGCGGGCAATTGGTCGGCGGCTGCCTGCTCGGGATCCTGTTCTTCTGGGGCATCGGGCTGTCGATGGGGGCGGGCCGTTTCGACGCGCTGTATCTCTGCGTCGCCTGCGCGCTCTCCTCAACCGTCATCATCGTCAAGGTGCTGTACGAGAAGCGTGAACTCGATACGCTGCCCGGCCGCATCACGCTCGGCGTGTTGGTGCTGCAGGATATCTTCGCGATCCTGTTCCTCGCCGTGCAGCCGAGCCTCGACAATCTTCAGGTCAGCGTGATCCTGATCTCGATCGGCCGGGTCGGCGTGCTGGTGGCGACCGCTTTGGTGCTGAGCCGCTACGTGCTGCCGCGGCTGTTTCACCAGATCGCACGCCGGCCGGAGCTGATCCTGCTCGGCGCGCTGGCATGGTGCTTTCTGATCGGCGAGATCGCCGAGAAGCTGCATCTGTCGCGCGAGATGGGTTCGCTGGTCGCCGGTGTCTCGCTCTCGACATTCCCCTATGCGCTCGACGTCACCGCCAAGGTGACGACGCTGCGCGATTTCTTCATCACGCTGTTCTTTGTGGCCTTGGGCATGACCATTCCCATTCCCGGCCCGTCGGTGATCGGGTTGGCGCTGTTGATTGCGGCCTTCACCGTGGTGAGCCGCGTGGTGACGACATTTGTGCCGCTCTATCTGATGAAGCAGGGTCTGCGCGCCAGCCTGTTGCCGGCGATCAATCTGGCGCAGATCTCGGAGTTTTCGCTGGTCGTGATCCAGACCGGTGTGATCGCGAACCATATCGGGACCGAAACGTCGAGTGCGGCGTCGTTCGCGTTCGTCATTTTGGCCGTGATCAGCACCTTCGTGATGGGCAAGAGCGACGAGATCACGCGAGCTCTGATCGGTCCAATGAAGAAGATCGGCTTGCGCGATCTCGATCACGGCCAGGGCGAGGCCGCACATGAGGGCGGCCACGAGGCGCGCCGCATCGTCATTCTCGGCTTCTTCCGCGCCGCCAGCGCGCTGCTCGCCGAAATCGAGCGGCAGAATCCGCTCGTGCTCGAACAGATCACCGTGATCGATTTCAATCCCAATGTGTTCCGGACGCTGGCCGATCGCGGTCTGCACGTGATCTATGGCGATATCAGCAATGTCGATACGCTGCTCCATGCCGGTATCGGCAAGTCGGAGCTGATCATCCTGAGCGTGCCGGACTCGCTTCTGAAGGGCGCCAATAACGAGAAACTGGTCCGGCACGTCCGTACCCTCAATCCAACCGCCAAGATCGTCGCGACCGCGGATCTGCTGCGCGACGTCAATGATCTCTATGCAGCCGGCGCCGATTACGTGACCGTGACCCGGCTCAGCGACGCCCACGAATTGTACACCGTGATCGAGGCCGCCGCCGCCGACCTGCTGGGAGACAAGCGCGCCGAAATGGATGCACTGCTCGCCGAGCGCAAGGAAGTGCTGCCGTAAGGCCGTCTGCCTCGCAGGCGGAAGGGTGATGCGGACGTGTGACGTTACGCACGCACCCGCTTGAACCGGATTTAATGCAGCCGACACTGAGTACCGTATGGCGCGCCATTTCCCTGGCGGCAAAGAAATTTCAATCGGTATGCGGTTATCATTATCGTCATCAAATAACGCTCGTGCATCGAGCCTGGCGTCCTCGTCGTCCACGCTGTTCGGTTGCCTGCTGGCGGGAACGGCCGCGATCCTGTTTCAGCTGGCGCTCGGCGCCCTTGTGGTGGCGTACACGCCGGTCGTGCCGTGGATCATCGGGGTGTTCCTGCTCGGTTTGCCGCTGGCCATTGGCGTCACGCGGTTCCGGCCCGGCCTGTTCATGCCTGCGGTCGCGATCATGACATTGACGGGCGTGTCGCCGGCCTTTGTCGTGGATACCCCCTTGTGGGGCCGCACCGTCAATCTGCGTCTGGTCGACGATATTCCTGAAGGTCTCGGCGTCGCCGGCTACGCCGCGCCGCGCTGGCGCGTTGCCACCGAGTTCGCAGCGGAGGCGCGCTTGAGCGGCGGCCGCGGCAGCAAGAGTTACGGCACCCGCCGTCTTGCGCCGCTGGTAGGCGAGGGCTGGAGACCGGAGCTTCCCGTTGAAGTCTGGGTCGCGGGCGAAATCAGGGATTCCGGACGCATTCTCGCCTCGCATCCGCAATTCTGGAACGAATCCGGCGGTGAATATGCCCGGTTCGTCGGCATTGCCGTGACCGGCGCGCAGATCATCGCGCGCGATGCGGCCAAAAAATTCGGCCTCAAGACACTGGATGAGCCGCTCATCGTGACGCGTGCCCCCTCGGTTGCAGGCGCCCTCGCAGAGCAATACCGGGCCATTGCGCGGACGGCAGCCGTGCCCTTGCTGGGGTGGGCCTTCTGCATCCTCCTTGCTGCAGGCTTCTCCAAATGGCGCGAGCAGCGACGGCGGTGAGTTAGCAGGCTACAGGCTGCTTTCCAGCGGCTGATCGGGGCGGTCGAGCCGGGGTGGGGACGGGCCCGCGGCCCCTGCCATCAGGGCGAATCCCGCCCATGCCATCAGGTGGAAATTCAACCGAAAACGCATATGTCTCATCCCTGAATGCCTGCCGATTTCGTACAGCGAAACGCCTTGGGCGGCGTTCTGCCCTGCGTATTGATGCTGGCGCGGGCCCATGAGTCCGGCTAATGCACTCCCTGTCCAAAGCGAGAATTTGAGAAAATGGCCGATACGATCCAGGAAGTTCTGCAAGCCTTTGCCAACGGCGAACTCGTCGTCGTCACCGATGATGACGACCGGGAGGGTGAGGGCGATTTGATCGTCGCCGCCTCGCTCTGCACCGCCGAGAAAATGGCGTTCATCATCCGCCATACCTCCGGCATCGTCTGCGCGCCGATCACGCAGGACGACGCGCGCCGGTTCCGGCTCGATCCGATGGTCGCGCATAATGATTCCAACCACACCACCGCCTTCACGGTCTCGATCGACTACAAGCCCGATGGCGGCACCGGGATTTCGGCGGACGAGCGCGCCTCCTGCTGCCGGGCGCTGGCCAACCCGAATGCCGGCGCCAGTGATTTTGCCCGGCCCGGTCATATCTTTCCGCTGATCGCCCGCGACGGCGGCGTGCTGCTGCGTTCCGGTCATACCGAGGCCGCGGTCGATCTCTGCAAGCTCTCCGGCCTGCCGCCGGTCGGCGTCATCTCCGAGTTGATGAACGACGACGGCACCGTGATGAAGGGCGTGCAGGTCGCAAAATTCGCTGCCACCCACAGGCTCAAGCACGTCACGATCGCTGACATGATCGCCTACCGTCAGGCGCGCGAGAAGCTGATCGAGCGGGTCGCGACCTTTACAACGGATAGCCCGATCGGGCCGCTGCAGGGCTACGCCTACCGTTCGCCGTTCGATGAGATCGCGCATGCCGCCTTCGTCTATAACGGCATCGGCGACGGCAAGAACGTGCTGACGCGGCTGCACAAGCCCAACATCGTCAAGGATCTGTTCACCGGCCAGGCGCGCATGCAGATCGTGCTGAACCATTTCAAGCTGGCCGGCCGCGGCGTGCTGGTGTATTTGCGCGACGGCGCCGCCGGCGTTCCGGTCGAGCCGGTCGGCGAACAGAAATCCGCCGAGGCCGATCGCAACCGGCAATGGCGTGAAGTCGGCGTCGGTGCGCAAATATTGCGCGATCTCGGTATCACTTCGATCCGGCACCTGACGTCGTCGGTACACGACTACAAGGGACTGTCCGGTTTCGGGATCGAGATCGTCTCCAACGAACGGCTCGAAGGGTAACTGCAGTCGTCATTCCGGGGGTTGGTGCGCTAGCACCAGACCTCAGGGGCGCAAGCGCCCCCGGGGAATTTCGAGATTCCGGGTTCGCACTGCGCGCGCCCCGGAATGACGTGAAAGGCCCAATTCAATTGCGCTTCGGACGATAGCGCACTAATTTGGCCGCCAATTCCAATGAGGACAGTGATGCGAAAGGGATTTTTATGAGCGTGCGCCCTCAGTCCAAGGACAAACCGACATCCGCGGGTTTCCAGTGGGACGATCCGTTCCTGCTCGACGAGCAGCTTACCGAAGACGAACGCATGATCCGCGACACCGCGCGTGCCTATGCGCAGGACAAGCTGCTGCCGCGCGTCACCAAGGCCTATCTCGAGGAAAAGACCGATCGCGAGATCTTCAACGAGATGGGCGAGCTTGGCCTGATCGGCATCACGCTGCCGGAAGAATATGGCTGCGCCAGTGCAAGCTACGTCGCCTATGGCCTGGTGGCGCGTGAAATCGAGCGCGTCGATTCCGGCTATCGTTCGATGAACTCCGTGCAGTCCTCGCTGGTGATGCACCCGATCTACGCCTATGGCGACGACAGCCAGCGCAAGAAATATCTGCCCAAGCTCGCGACCGGCGAATGGGTCGGCTGCTTCGGCCTGACCGAGCCGGATGCCGGCTCCGATCCCGGCGGCATGAAGACCCGCGCCGAGAAGGTCTCCGACGGCTACAAGCTGACCGGCAGCAAGATGTGGATTTCCAACGCGCCGATCGCCGACGTCTTTGTCGTCTGGGCGAAATCGGCCGCGCATGACAACCAGATCCGCGGCTTCATCCTGGAAAAAGGCATGAAGGGCCTGTCGGCGCCGAAAATCGGCGGCAAGCTTTCGCTGCGCGCCTCGATCACCGGCGAGATCGTGATGGACGGCGTGGTGGTGCCGGAGAGCGCGCTGTTGCCCAATGTGTCCGGTCTGAAGGGGCCGTTCGGCTGCCTCAACCGCGCCCGCTACGGCATCTCCTGGGGCGTGATGGGCGCCGCCGAAGACTGCATGGCGCGCGCGCGGCAATACACGCTCGAGCGCAAGCAGTTTGGCCGCCCGCTGGCGGCAACGCAATTGGTGCAGAAGAAACTTGCCGACATGCAGACCGAGATCTCGCTGGGCCTGCAGGCCTCGTTGCGGGTCGGCCGCCTGATGGACGAGGGCAAGGTGGCGCCGGAGATGATCTCGATCGTCAAGCGCAACAATTGCGGCAAGGCGCTCGACATCGCCCGCGTCGCCCGCGACATGCACGGCGGGAACGGCATCCAGATCGAATATCACGTGATGCGCCACTCCTCGAATCTGGAAACCGTGAACACCTATGAAGGCGCCCACGACGTCCACGCCCTGATCCTGGGCCGCGCGATCACGGGCATCCAGGCGTTTTCGTGAGGCCTTGGACAGGGCACCCGAGGTGGCGTCAAACTTAGCTGTCATCGTCCGCGAAGGCGGACGATCCAGTATCCCAGAGACCTCCCGTTTAGTCTCGAACGCCGGCGTTTACTGGATACCCCGCCTTCGCGGGGTATGACGACTGTAGCTTGGTGACAGCGGGCAGGAACTCCCATGGCCGAAACCGACAACGAAACCATCCCGTTCAACCGTGACTTTCCCCTTCTGCCGGGCGTCGTCGACGAAGCCCGCCCGGGCGTGCGGCGGGTGCTCTGCAACAATCCGAGCCCCTTCACCTTCACCGGCACGGTCAGTTACATCGTGGGCAAGGGCAAGGTCGCGATCATCGATCCCGGGCCAAACGACGAGGCGCATGCGAGAGCGCTGCTGGACGCCGTGCGCGGCGAAACCGTGACGCATATTCTCGTCACCCACACCCACAACGACCATTCGCCGAACACCGCGCGGATCAAGGCCGCGACCGGCGCGCCGGTCTACGCCGAGGGGCCGCACCGCGCCTCGCGGCCGCGCTTCGAGAGCGAGAAGCACAATCCGGAATCGGGGGCCGACCGCAACTTCCGGCCGGACATCGAGGTCAAGGACGGTGACACCATCGAAGGCTCCGGCTGGGCGCTGGAAGCGGTGGCAACCCCCGGCCACACCGCCAATCATCTGGCGTTCGCCTGGCCCGAGCGAAAGATCAGTTTCGTCGGCGACCACGTGATGGGCTGGTCGACCTCGATCGTGGCCCCGCCTGATGGCTCGATGATCGACTACATGGAATCGCTGGCGCGGCTGGAAAGCCGCTCGGAGGATCTGTATTTCTCAGGCCATGGGCCGGAAATTCCGGAAGGCCCGCGCTTTGTGCGTTTCCTGAGCCGGCACCGCCGCGCGCGCGAAGCCTCGATCCTGCATCGCCTTGCCAAGGGCGAGACCGACATCCCGACCATGGTGCGCGCGATCTATATCGGCCTCGATCCGCGGCTGACGGGTGCCGCCGGTTATTCCGTGCTGGCCCATCTGGAAGATCTGGTGTCGCGCGGCATCGTGGCGACCGACGGCGATCCCGTGATCGGCGGGACCTACCGGATGGCTTCCTAGAACGAACCATATTTTTTCATTCCCCGATGTGCAATTGCACATCTGAGGACGCGCGTAGCGCAGGCCCGGAATCCATGCTCCCACTGGTGGATTCTCTGATGTGCAATTGCACATCATAGCTCGTGCTGAACACGCCTCGCTACGAAAGCCACCGACTACGGGCCCCACCACGTTCGAGGTACAGCAGTGATCCGCGCCATGGTCCGACGTGCACTTGTACTGATCGCGGCATTGGTCGCGGGGCTGACGCCGGTCATGTGCCTTGGCGAGGGCAACAATCGGTTACCGACCAAGGCAACAAAGGAACTTCCCCCTGAACTGCTCTCGCTGCTCCAACAGAAGAAGATGCCCAAATATTCACCTATCGTAGTGCGCCTTTTCAAGGAAGAGGCGGAGCTCGAAGTCTGGAAACAGGACACCACCGGCCGTTTCCAGATCCTCAAGATCTATCCGATCTGTCGGTGGTCGGGCGATCTTGGACCGAAGCTGCACGAGGGCGACCGTCAGGCTCCAGAGGGATTCTATGCAGTTACACCTGAGTTGATGAATCCCAACTCCAACTTCTATCTTTCGATCAACCTTGGCTACCCCAACAGATTCGACAAGGCGAACAACCGCGATGGCAGCTTCCTCATGATCCACGGCGACTGCTGGTCGAGCGGTTGCTATGCCATGACCGACGAACAGATAAGCGAGATTTATTCGCTGGCGCGCGACACATTCCTCGGCGGGCGGCCGGCGTTCCAGGTCCAAGCCTATCCGTTCCGCTTGACGCCGGCGAATCTGGCGCGGCATCGAAATAGTCCGAACTTGGCCTTCTGGAAAATGCTCAAGATCGGCAACGATCATTTCGAGACGACGCAACTCGAACCCAAGGTGGATGTGTGCAATCGCCACTATGTATTCGATGCGCAACCTCTCCCAAATTCGCCGCATCCTCTTGTGTTCAATCCCACCGAAAAATGCCCCTCCTTTGTCGTCAATCCGGAAATCGCGCGGCGGGCGCGGGAAAAAAATCGCATCGACGAGCTCGAATACGCCCAATTGCTTGAAGACAACGTGCCGGTTGCCCCGATCTACAGCGGATTGGACGGCGGAATGAACAAGGCTTTTCTCGCGCGGTTTCCGGGCAGAGTGATGCTTGCGAAAGTGATGCCGTATGCATCTTACCTGCCGCAATTGCCACCGATCCCCTGGATCGACAACGATGGCTCGTTGACGAGCAAATGGTTTGGCGCCTCGTTCTCCAAGCCGGTTGTGTGCGATCCGGCTCGTGCCAGCTTCCCATCGAGCCGGTGCTGAACTCTTGTCCAACGTCCGCCATGGGTCAGGCGCTGGCTTAACAGCGGCGACCCGAATGTTGCAGACCGAGGACGGAGGGCTGAGTTACTGGACCTCGGCGATCTTCGGTCCAGATGACGGCATCTGCGCGTTAGTTGCCGGGGGCCGGTTCGACGGCAATGCCGGGTTCGGCAATCGGAAAGCGGCGCCGGGCGGCGCTCCCTGGGATGGTCGACGGGCAGCGGTTACCGGAAGCACGATCACTTTCGCTCCCACTTTCACCCGCTCATAAAGGTCCACGACGTCCTCATTGGTCAGCCGGATACAGCCGGACGAAACCTGTTTCCCGATCGTGTCGGGCTTGTTGGTGCCGTGAATTCTATATTCGGTCTCGCCCAGATACATCGCCCGAGCGCCGAGCGGGTTGCCGGGACCGCCTGCCATAAACCGCGGCAGGTAAGGCTGACGCACAAGCATCTCTGCAGGCGGACGCCAATCCGGCCATTCTGTCTTGCGGGCCACCGTCTGTTCACCGGACCATGTGAAGCCTTCGCGGCCAACGCCGATGCCGTAGCGCATTGCTTGCGTGTCGTTCAGAACGAAATATAGGAATGTGTTCTTGATATCGATGATCACGGTGCCCGGCATCTGGTGGCTGGCGTAGTCAACCACCTGCCGAACAAATGCTCCGGGAGCATCAGCGGCTTTTGGTGTTTCGAATTGAGGCGCCGGGGCCGAAATCGGAGCCGGAGCTGCAATCGGAGCCGGAGCCGGAGCTGACGCTGATGCATGAACCGGAGTTGACACGTAGACCGGAGTTGACGAGGCCAGGGCCTGGTGCGCGGACGGTTTCCGTATCGGTTGCACGCTCGTCGGGCGAGACAGCAAACTGTACCCCAATGCGGCGACCGCCACGGCGCCAATTGCAACTCTCCCGACCATTGGTAGTGCGAGCGTCTCTGCCTTTCCACGTTTAGCCCGCTTACTCATATCGTTCCCCAGGTCACCGTGCCTGGAAGGGGTACACAGCAAAATTTAAGAAACTTCGAAGCGATTTCGCTCAGACTGGAACCGCTAGCGGTGGTTAACGCCGAACTCTTGTTCTGCAACATAAAAATTGGGCAGAGCGGACACGCTCCGCTCTTTCGTTAACGGCGGCTTTGGGTCATTCGCGTCGTTCTGATCGTGTGTCGATGACGTCCGGTCTGCCGAGGTGAACGGACATTCTCAGGACGGGCGGCATCTCTCAAAGGTGCCAAAAGGAGAAGGACCCAAGAACCGCCAAGTTCGCAATGGAGGATTGAGCCTCAATTGCGTGATCCCGCGAGAAAATATGGAAGCTTTATGGACGCGAAATCAGCCGCAAAATTCAAGCAGCACGCAGAGCGCGTCATAGAGGAGTTGTCCTTGGCGCTCACGCTCGCCAAACAGGCCTCTCCAACAGATGAGTTTCTGAGATTGAGGACCTCGATGGGCGATCTCATAGCTCGAGTAGACGCCATGCTTCTTGAGAATATCTATAAAGATCATCCCGATCTAGATGGCATGAAACGCTGAACCTGTTTAGCGTCTGCTATGGATCAGTCGCGTCGGTTTGGTCCTGTCCGCGTGATGTCCGATTTAGGGGGCAGTCTCGCAAATGCCGTTCTGTACCCCGCGCAAGCGCGGGGGCGAGTAGCTACGGCCAGCGCGCTACTGCTTCTTCACCGTCTTGGCCGGTGCCTTCGCGGGCGCCGCCGGTTTCTTGGCGGCCGGCTTGGTGTCGGCCACGGTGTTGATGTCCGCGATCAGCTTGGTGATGCGTGAGGCGTTGCTGCCGAGGTCGCTGTCGAAATAGCGCGAGGCCGAGCGGATATCGACGCGGGAATCCTCGCCGTCGGCCTTGATTCGGATCGAGACGTCTTCGCGAAATCCCATGATCATCGTTTGCGCGATCGCCTCGATGCGTCCTTCGCGGCGCGCCTGCGGCGGGCGTTCGTCGACCACGCGCCATTTGCGCTTGTTGACGAGCGCGAGCGTGATCTCATAGGCGCGCTGCGGCGGGACTTCGAGCTCCACGGTCTCGATATCAGGGTAGGCGATCGCCTGCTGCTCGGCTGAATAGAGCCCGGCATAGACGGCCGGATTGGTGCCTTCGCCGGCGCGCAGCGGCGCCAGCGCCTGGAACCGTGGCGGATCGATCGAATCGGTGGTGATGTCGTAGATCCGCGGCAGCTTGCGGTATTGCAGGGCCAGATAGGCGGGGTAAGCGAGGATGGCGGCGTCAAGCAACAGCGCCAGCAGGATGCGGCCCATGCCGCGCGAACCGTTCTGCCAGATCGCGGCAAACGCAGCCAGGCCGACCAGGATGGAAAGGCCGGCCAAGGCCAGCGCGCCGAAGAAGGTCGCCAGCGCCGGCTTCATTTCGAGGAAGCCGAAGCGGACGATCATGATCGAGACCACCACCGCAATCAGTGAGAACAGTGCGAGGTTGCGCGCCCATGTGGCGAGGCTGGACACGGGCTCCGTCTGGTAGGGAGCGGAAAACCTGCGGGCCATCCTCAAACTTCCATCATGGATTCAGCTGCCGTTCCGGTCGCAATACTGGAGACCCGGCGCCCTGAACTAGCGCATTTTTCGGCATTGTGGAAAGCAGCTTGCGCCGGAATCAGTCCAAATGGTGGTGCCGGGCGCATCATGCCGGCCGCCCGAACTGCGCGGCCACAAAGTCGATAAAGGCCTTGATGCGCGGGGCGCGGTGCCGGCCCGGGACCGTCAGTGCGTGGATCGGAAACGTCTCGGGGATGTGACTGTCTCCGAGCAGCGGAACGAGGGTGCCTTGCTGTATCGCCCGCGCGACCATGAAATCCGCTAATCGCGCAATGCCGAGCCCGGTTACCGCCATATCGCGCAGCAGGTCGGCGTTGTCGCTGACAAACGTGCCCGAAACGGCGATGCGATTGATGCCTTCAGGGGTGTGGAAGGGCCAATGCGACCACGCCGGTCCGGGCAGCGTCAGGCAATTATGCTGCAGCAGATCGGCCGGCACGCGCGGTGATCCGTGTTGCTTCAAATAGAGCGGACTGGCGCAGATAACCCGTGTGGCGTCGCCGATCTTGCGCGCCACGAGGGTTGAGTCGCCGAGTGCGCCGGAGCGGATGGCGACGTCGACCTGCTCGGCAACCAGGTCGACCTGGTGGTCCGAAACATGAAGCTCGACGCTGATGTCTGGATAATGGCTAAGGAAAACCGGAAGTGCCGGGCCGAGTATCTGTTTGGCCAGGGCCGTTCCGACGCTGATCCGCAAATGGCCGCGTGGCAGCCGGCTTGCCGCCGTTACCTCGGCTTCGGCCGCTTCGATCGACGCGAGAATGTCCCGGCTCCGGGCCAGAAACAGATCGCCCTCGGCGGTCAGGGCGAGCCTGCGCGTGGTCCTGGTCAGGAGGCGCACACCCAGCCGGTCTTCGATGCGCGTGACCAGCTTGGACAAAGCAGAGGGGGTCACGCCGAGGTCGTCGGCCGCGGCGGCAAAGCTGCCGCGCTCGACCACCCGCACGAACCCATTCATCTCGGCCGAGGCTGCGTTGATATTCATGAATTTAGTTCACGAGTGAATGTAATTCTTATGAGATTATATCACATCGGAAACGTAATACCAATTCCCTTCGCAATGAAGGGAGCACCGATATGTCTTGGGAAGAGAAGCCGGACGGCCCCACGCGGCGGGGTATTGACGGCGCGCTACGTCACCCGGACGGCAGCCCAGATATCGCCGCCTACGCCAGAATCGCGCGCCGTGAGCGGCAAGAGGCCATCGTTTCCGCCGTGCAGGATGCAGCGCGCAACGTGCGTGCGATGTCGTCAGCGATCTGGCGTGTTGTGGGCCGGCCGGGGCGCATTCGGTCGAATGCGCCCCTCCGAGGCTAGGCCGCCGCGTTCGGAAAACTGTAGCTCTTGAACTGGTCGCGCAGCGCGGTTTTCAGGATCTTGCCGGTCGCGGTGTGCGGAATGCCCTCGACGAAGGCGACGTCGTCGGGCATCCACCATTTCGCAATCTTGCCATCCATGTATTTGAGGATGTCTTCGCGCGTCGCCTTCTGGCCGGCCTTGAGCTGCACGATCAGCAGCGGACGCTCGTCCCATTTGGGATGATGGATGCCGATCACGGCGGCTTCGGCGACCGCCGGATGGCCGACCGCGAGGTTTTCCAGATCGATCGACGAAATCCATTCGCCGCCCGACTTGATGACGTCCTTGGAGCGGTCGGTGATGCGCATGTAGCCGTGCTGGTCGATGGTCGCGACGTCGCCGGTGTCGAAATAGCCGTGCTCGTCGAGAATCTCGCTGTCGACCTTGAAGTAGCCCTTCGCGACGGCGGGCCCGGCGACCTTGAGCCGGCCAAAGGTCTTGCCGTCCCACGGCAATTCCTTGCCGGCATCGTCGGTGATCTTCATCTGCACACCGAACGGCGGATAACCTTGCGTCTGCAGGATATCGAGCCGCTCCTCGCCGGCGAGTTCGGCAAACGGCGGCTTCAGCGCCGCCACGGTGCCGATCGGGCTCATCTCGGTCATGCCCCAGGCGTGGCGCACGCGAACGCCCATGTCGACGAACGCCTTGATCATCGAGCGCGGCATCGCCGAGCCGCCGCACACCACGCTCTTCAGGTGGGGCAGCTTCAGGTTTCCGGCGGCCATGTGGTTGAGCAGCATCAGCCACACCGTCGGCACGCCGGCGGTGTGCGTGACCTTCTCGGTGTCGAGAAGCTCATAGACCGAAGCACCGTCGAGCTTGGCGCCCGGCATCACGAGCTTGGTGCCCATCGAGGGCGCGGAGAACGCGATGCCCCAGCTGTTGGCGTGGAACAACGGCACCACCGGCAGCATTGTCTCAGCGGCGCTGGTGCCGAGCGCGTCGACATTGTTGGCCATCAACCCGTGCAGCACGTTGGAGCGGTGCGAATACAACACGCCTTTTGGATCGCCCGTGGTACCCGAGGTGTAGCACATCGCGGCTGCGGTATTCTCGTCGAAGGTCTTCCACTCGAACTTGCCGTCGGCTTCCGCGATCCAGTCCTCATAGGCGACCGCGTTCTTCAGCGTGGTCTGCGGCATGTGGGCCTTGTCGGTGAACACGATATAGCGTTCGACGCTGGGCAGGCTGTCGGCGATCTTTTCCAGGATCGGAATGAAGGTGAGATCGGTCATCACCACGCGGTCTTGCGCATGGTTGATGATCCAGGCGATCTGGTCGGGGAACAGCCGCGGGTTGACGGTATGGCAGATCGCGCCGATGCCCATGATGCCGTACCAGGCTTCAAGGTGGCGCCAGGTGTTCCATGCGATGGTGGCGACGCGGTCACCGAGCTTGATGCCGTCGCGGTCGAGGCGTTGCGATACTTTCAGCGCACGATCGCGAATTTCGGCGTAATTGGTGCGATGAATGGGCCCTTCGACCGACCGCGTGACGACCTCTTGCGTACCGTGATACTGCGCCGCGTGTTCGATAATCCGGTGGCAAAGCAAAGGCCAGTCTTGCATCAATCCGAGCATACGCACGTCCCTCCCAAAGGTTATTTCCTCAAGCATGATCCGCCAAAGTGCTGGTGTTTTGGCGTTCGATCATGGAATTGACATGAACTGTAGCGCGGAGAAAGCAAGCCGAAAATGGGCTTTTGGCGCCTTTGGTCGCACGGCGGCGGCAATGGTTACCGTTGCGGCGGGCTTGCTTGTGCTCGGTCTGCTCTCCGACCAGGCGCTGGCCGCGAAAACGTCCCGGCAGCCGGGGTGGCAGTCGCCTTGGGGCGATCTGTTCGGGATCCATCCGCCGAGGCAGCGTGGAAAGGTCCACCGTGCGGCGGTACCGCTGCCGCGACCGCGCCCGGCCGATGCACCAACCGCTGAGCCCGCCAAGCCCACGGCTGACGAGTCCTCCAAGGAAGCTGCCAAGGAAGCTGCCAAGGAAACGGCCAAGGAGACCACAAAAGAAGGCAAGCCCACCGAACAGGCCGCACCCCAGCCACCTCCGCCCTCGGCCTGCCGGCTGGCACTGACGGAGGCCATCGCCATTGCTCCCAGCATTCCCGACATCCGTGGCGCCGGTGGCTGCGGGGGCGAGGACCTGGTGCGGCTCGAGGCGATCGTGCTGCCGGACAAGCGTCAGGTCTCGGTGAAGCCGGCGGCGATCCTGCGCTGCGCGATGGCCTCTGCATTGGCGGACTGGATCCGGACCGACATCGCGCCGCTGGCGGGGCGCCTCGGCAGCACGATCAGTGATCTCGACAATTTCGACTCGTTTGAATGCCGCGGCCGCAACCGCATCGTCGGCGCAAGACTCTCCGAACATGGCCGCGCCAATGCGCTCGACGTCCGCGCCCTCAAGCTGGCCAATGGCCGCTCAATCTCGCTCACCGATCGCACCGTGCCGCGCGAGGTGCGCGAAGCCGTGCTGCATTCGGCGTGCGCGCGGTTCTCGACGGTGCTGGGTCCGGGGTCGGACTGGTACCACGAGGACCACATCCATCTCGACCTGATGGAACGGCGGAACAACTATCGGATCTGCCAATGGGACGTGTGGGACCCGCTGCCGCAGAAAGCGCCGCTGATGCCGGCCGAGCGGCCGGAAGAGGCGCCGCCGCGCGAGGTTGCCGCCAAACCCGAAGCGGCCAAATCGGACGCTGCCAAACCCGCTGCGGGGAAATCCAGCGCCGCCCCGGCGGATGAGAAATCCGATGCAGTGGAAGTGGCGCCCAAGCCAAAGCCCGCAACAAAAAAACGCCGGCAAAACCGGCGCTCCTGATTGTCCTTGCGCGGCGTCATTTGTCGTCAGTTAGAGCGTTTTTGAGCGAAGCATGCCCTCGGACTTGATCCGGGGGTGGATACCGGTTCGCGTGAAGAAAACGCGTCAAAACAAGAGTCTGGAGCTTCGGTTCTGATTCCATCAGAACGATAGGATTCTAGCGCGCCAGTCGTGCCCTAAACGTGACGATTCATTGACCGCATTGCTGTTGCAATCGGCCGTAATTCCAGCGTTTACGTGCCATCTGGGCTTGCCGCGGGAGACGGCTGTGTCTTTCTGGCCGCATGGCCGCGGACCCCGTGGATTTTGGCCGACATTTTGGCCACGCCCGGGGTTTCAGCGCCCCGTAGCCGCGCGTTCTCCGCGACACCGACCGACAAATAAAAAACGCCGGCAAGGCCGGCGTTTTGATCGCGTTGCGATGGGATGCAATCCGCTATTGCGTTATCGAGCTGCCGCCGCCCTGGAGCGCCATCTTCGAATTGTACGGCGAGTCACCCTGCTTCGGGTCCAGCACCACCACGATCGTACCTTGCTTGACCTTGCTGTAGAGGTCGATGACGTCCTCATTGGTCATGCGAATGCAGCCCGAGGAAATCGATGCGCCGATATATTCCGGCTGGTTGGTGCCGTGAATCCGGAACAGGGTGTCGCGGCCGCCCTGGTAAAGATAGAGGGCGCGGGCGCCGAGCGGATTGTCGACGCCGCCGGGCACCGAGGCGGGCAGGCCTTCAATGCGCTTATGGATATCCGCGGTTGGCGTCCATTTCGGCCATTCCGCCATGTTGCCAACCTTGGCAATGCCGGAGAACGCCAAGGCTTCTTCGCCGACGGTGATGCCGTAACGGATCGCCTTGCCGCCGTCCTGCACCAGGTAAAGATAGTGGTTGTCGGAATCGACCACGATCGTGCCGGGTAGTTCGCGGCGGTGATAGTCGACGATGGCGCGGCGGAACGGTTCGGCCACGGCAACCTTGGCGTAACGCGCCTTTGCGAGCTGGACCTTGTCATTCGGCTTGAGCGTGGCCTCGGGCGCAGCCTGATAGCTCGTGGTCTGCATGCAGCCCGACAACATCAGGCCTGCAGCCAGAATTCCCAACTTTGCCTTCAGCGACGTCATTGCGCACTTCCAATCGACGATACCGCGGTTACGCGCCAATTTGCGCCGCAAACGCCACGATTCCATTAATCCCATTATTGGCAAAAACCGGTAATTATTCCAGTGCTTAGACGCTTGTTCGGCGCTGCGGGAGCCTGGCTGTGGCTTTTTTGCCGCAAGTTTTTCGATTTCCGGTTGATTTATAGGCAACGCCGGCGTCCTTGCCGAATCGTGGCCACGCTACCGCCACCCCGCCGCCATAAATGTGGATGGCGGGTTAATACGCCAGTCATCAAGCGCTTGCCAGAATCGCGTTTAGTCCGCTGGGTGGCGGTGTCGCGCGGGAGCGGATCCCGGGTTCGCGCGACGACACGTCAGGACCAAAAGACGACCGCCCTGTTCCGGAGTTCCCCATGTTGTCAGTGTACGTCCCCTCTGAATCCACTCTGAAGAAAGTCGAGGTGCCAGAGCCGGCGACTTTGCCGGAAAGCGCGGTCTGGATCGACATGGTGAAACCGACGACCGAGGAAGACCGGGCCGTGGAGCGGCTGACCGGGATCGCGGTGCCGACCCGGGAGGACATGCAGGAGATCGAGATTTCCAGCCGGCTCTATATCGAGAATGGCGCGCGCTACATGACCGCGACGTTGATGTGCCATTCCGATACCGACATGCCGCGGACGACGGCCGTCACCTTCATCATGGCCGGTCACCGGTTGGTAACCGTGCGCTACGACATGCCGAAGCCGTTTGCACTGGTGGAGAACAAGCTGGGGCGGTCGTGCATGCCGGGCATAACAGGCGAAATGGTGCTGATGGAACTGGTCGACGCGGTGATCGACCGTTGCGCCGACATTCTGGAAAAGGTCGGCGCCGACGTCGATCAGGTTTCCCATGACATCTTCGAACCCGAAAGCGAGCGTCACGGCCAGGCCAAGCGATATTCGCAGATCCTGATCGCGATCGGGCGCAAGGGGGATTTGACCTCGAAGGTCCGCGAGAGCCTGGTCTCGGTCGGCCGTGTCGTCACTTTCCTCTCGGCGGTCATGGAAGGCGTCAAATGGTCCAAGGACATGCGCGAGCAGCTCAAGACCATGCAGCGCGACGTGTCCTCGCTGACCGACCACGCGTCCTACCTCTCCAACAAGATCACCTTCGTGCTCGACGCCATGCTGGGCGTCGTCAATCTCGAGCAGAACAACATCATCAAGCTGTTCTCGGTGATGGCCGTGGTCTTGATGCCGCCGACGCTGATCGCCTCGATCTACGGCATGAATTTCAAGGCGATGCCGGAGCTCGAATGGGCGCACGGCTATCCGATGGCGCTGGTGATGATGCTCATGGCAGCCGTGCTGCCTTACTTTCTTTTCAGATGGAAGAAGTGGCTGTAGTCACAACCTGACTGTTCGCCACGGTGACTGTCGTCACCAAGGTGACTGTTGTCACCGAGGTGACTGTCGTCACCGAGGTGGCCGTAGTAACCGAGATGTTAAGGCGCGCGCATGATCTCGGGGGTATTCATGCGCCTGCAAAAAAAACAGGAAGCTGCCCCATTTGTACGAGTAAAATTTGAGCGTCGCGATGAACCTTTGCGCGACAGCTTTCTGCGATAACGCTGTCACAAGCCGCGAGGACAGCAATGGTTGAAAAATTCATAACGTCACCCCGCAACGTCATCGATTTTGCGCGCTACCAACAGGGCCGCATCGTTGGCAAGGCGCAGGCGATCGCGGCGCGGCTCTGCCGGCATTGCGGTGCTGCGCTTGCCGATGGCGAGAACGAAGACGAATGCTCCAGCGCCTTCAACATCGAGGCGCAGGACCTGCGAACCGCGCCACGGAAAACGCGGAGCAAGTTTTACGCGGAGTGAAGCGCGCCAGCGTTTTCGCGTGAAGCATGCCCTCGGACTTGATCCGGGGGTGCAAACCGGTTCGCGCAAGGAAAACGCGTCAAAAAGAAAATCCAGAGCTTCGGTTCTGATTCAATCAGAACCGATCATGCGCCAGAGCGTTTTCCAGCGAAGTGGACACCGGTTCGCGTCAAGAAAACGCGTCAAATCAAAAATCTAGAGCCCCGTTCCGATTCAATCGGAACGGAAAAGGCTCTAGACGTGCTGGCCGCCGTTGATGTGGATCTCGGCGCCGTTCACATACGAACTGGTTTCGGTACACAGCACGTAGATGATCTTGGCCACCTCGTCCGGTGTACCGAGCCGATGCATCGGGATCTGCTGGTCGACGATCTTCTCGGTGCCCGGCGACAGGATCGAGGTGTCGATCTCGCCCGGTGCGATCGAATTGACGCGGACGCCGACACGGCCGAAATCGGACGCCATTTCACGTGTGAGTGAAGCAAGTGCCGCCTTCGACGTCGCATAGGCCACGCCCGCGAACGGATGCACGCGCGAGCCCGCAATCGAGGTGACGTTCACCACCGAGCCCTTGGTGGCCTTCAATTCCTCGATCAGCCCGCGCGCCATCATGATGGGCGCGAAGAAATTCACCCGGAAAACATGGCTCCAGGTCTCGATGTCGGTATCCATGGTGCCCATCCGCGTGCCTTCAGCGGTCTTCGGCGAAATCGCGGCATTGTTGACCAGCGCGTGCAGCGCGCCGCCTTCGAGGCGTTCGCGGATTTCCGAAATCGCCCGTGTGGTATCGGCATGGTCGGCAAGATCGACCTGGATGTGATCCTCAGGCCCGGCGTCCCACGGACAGTTGTCGGGGAAGGGATGCCGCGAGCAGGTGATGACGCGCCAGCCCGCCGATGAAAAGCGGATCACCGTGGCATGGCCGATGCCGCGGCTGGCCCCGGTCAGGAGCAGCGTGCGTCGCGGCGTGTTGGTGGAAGTCGACATGTCTTTCAGGCTTTCGGCGTCAGGGGTAGAGCCGCACTTTGGTCCATGGTTGAACCGGCGCGTCGCGGCGGAATTCGATGCGGTCGTGGAGGCGGAACGGACGGTCGTGCCAGAATTCGAAACGGACCGGTTCAATGCGCCAGCCGCTCCAGCCTGGCGGACGCGGCACCTCGCCGATGATGTGCTTGGCGGCAACCAGCGCGATCGCTTGTTCGAAGGCAAAGCGGCTTTCCAGCGGCTGCGACTGCTTGCTGGCCCAGGCGCCGATCTGCGCCTGTTTCGGGCGGGTGGCGAAATAGGCGTCGGCTTCTTCCGGTGTCACGGGCGACACGTTGCCGCGGATACGCACCTGACGGCGCAGCGATTTCCAGTGAAATAGTAAAGCCGCCTTAGGATTTGCGGCGAGTTCGCGACCCTTCTGGCTGGCGATGTGGCTGTAGAACACGAAACCATCTGCATCATAGCCTTTCATCAGCACCATGCGGACATCGGGAAGTCCGTCGGCATCGACGGTTGCGAGCGCCATCGCGTTGGGATCGTTCGGTTCTGCCTTCACGGCTTCGGCGAACCACGCACCGAACAACGCAAATGGTTCCTCGGCGGCGGTAAAATCACCCGATGTTAACGGTGTCGGGTGTTTGATGGAGGTTGTGTCGGTCATGCCAGGAGTTCCAGTTGCGTCCGTTCGCGTTAGAGAGCGCGCTACAGCCCCAGTATAGGTTCGCCCTATATAGGATATGGGGACGCGTTGGCCTATCCGCGATCCGGCCGGCGGGCGCGGTGATGACCATGATTTTGATCGGCCTCGGCGCGGGCGGTTGCAGCCTGTCTCGCTCCGACGCTCTCGCCAAGCTGGAAGAAAAAGACGTCACGGGGTCGGTGACGCCCCAGGCCGCCCCTCCGGTACCGACCGAGAGCGATCTCGCCTTTGCCCGCACAGCCGCCTCCGATGTATTGACCAAGGGCGGCAAGGATTCCAGCCAGCCCTGGGAGAACCCCGAAACCGGCGCGCGGGGTTCGGTGACGCCGCTGTCCCAGGCCTATGCCTCGGACGATGGCCGTACCTGCCGGGATTTCCTGGCCAGCTACGTCAAGGATCGTGCGGAAAGCTGGCTGCAGGGCGCCGCCTGCAGGGGTGAACAGGGTCGATGGGAAATTCGTACCCTCAGGCCCTGGAAACGGAGCTAAGCTACCCCCAAGAATCATGAGGGCCCGTTTTGAGGGTCAGTTTTCAGGGGCATCGGCAGTTGCAAAAATGCAACTGGCTCCCCAGATGAAGGCAAAGCGGGCGAATAGCCCAAGAGTTAGAACCGATTTCCCGTGAAGGAGACGTGACGGATGCGCGACCCCTATGAGGTCTTGGGGGTGCCGCGGGGCGCCAGCGCTGCGGCGATCAAGAGTGCTTACCGCAAGCTCGCCAAGAAGCATCACCCCGACAACAACACCAACGATCCGAAATCCGCGGCGCGTTTTTCCGAGATCAACTCGGCCAACGAGATCATCGGCGACGAGGACAAGCGCAAGCAGTTCGATCGCGGTGAGATCGACGCCGAGGGCAAGCCGCGCTTTCAGGGCTTTCCCGGCGGCGGCCCGCGCGGCCGTGCCGGCGGTCCGGGCGGCGGCTTTGAAAGCCACACTTTCCGTACCGGCGGCGGTCCCGGCGGCGGCTTCGAGGACATCCTCAACAGCATGTTCGGCGGCGCGGCCCGCGGGCAACGTCCCGGCAGCGGCAGCGCATTTGAATTCGATACCGGCGGCATCGGCCTCGATCTCGATCTCAGCGTCGCCATGACGGTGTCGCTGGAGGAGTCGGTCAAGGGTGCCGAGAAGCGCGTCCGCTTGCCGACCGGCAAGGAGCTCAATGTCAGGATACCGGCAGGCGTCGCCGCCGGTCAGCAGATCCGGCTGAAGGGCCAGGGCGAGACCGCGCAGGGTCATCCGCCGGGCGACCTTCTGATCACCGTCAGCGTTGCGCCGCATCCCTTCTTCAAGATCGACGGCAGCGACTTGCGGCTCGATCTGCCGATCACGCTCTATGAGGCGGTGCTCGGGGCCAAGATTCGGGTGCCGACCCTCGGCGGCGCGGTCGAATTTCCGATCCCGAAGAACACCTCCAGCGGTCGCACCTTCCGTCTCAAGGGCAAGGGGCTGCCGAAGGCAGGCGGGACCGGCGACCTGTTCGTCACGACAAGGATTATTCTTCCCGACGGGAACGATGCCGAGCTTGAAGCATTGATGCAAAAGTGGCGCGACGGCCACCCTTACAATCCGCGCAGCGATTTCGGCTGACCAAAAACACGTCTAATAAAACAGCGGAGTGCGGCAGGCCATTTCCCGATACAATTCAGGCGCTTCCCTTAAAAAGGGCGGCCTCGAAAGGGGGACCAGCGCGGTACCAAACCCCGATCGAGGCCGCTTGCGCCGATCGGCGGATCGAACGCTGCTCATTTTCGCGTGATCACCCAGTGCGATAATGAGACGCGCCGATGTCTTGATTCCAGATTTTCGATGTCAGAATTGGGACAAGTGGCTTGACGTAAAGCGTTTTCGAGCGAGACGTGCCCCGCGCTTGATGCGGGACGGACACCGGCTCGCGCCAGGAAAGCGCATCAAACAAGAGACTTGTTCAACCCGGGCGGTGCGAGCGTTCAACCCCCGGTCTTTTCCATCTGGTCGTACACGGACTGGGCTATCTGCGTCAGTCGGCCACGGTCGCCGACGCTGCTCACCACCACATAGGCCACGCCGCGATCGGCCCAGAACAGGGCGCTCTCCTTGCCCTCCGACGAAAATCGCATCTGCGTCGCCTCGGCTTCCGACTTTGCCGTGTAGATCGTGAAGCGCTCGCCCGATGCGCTCTCATACATCATGAACGAGGCAGGCCCGGTGGCGCCGGGCAACAGCCGCCCGCCGACCAGCTTCAATCCC
Source organism: Bradyrhizobium sp. AUGA SZCCT0431 (assembly GCF_018131065.1). NCBI lineage: Bacteria > Pseudomonadati > Pseudomonadota > Alphaproteobacteria > Hyphomicrobiales > Nitrobacteraceae > Bradyrhizobium > Bradyrhizobium sp. AUGA SZCCT0431. The sequence continues at coordinate 84,854 of NZ_JAFCLR010000025.1, forward strand.
GCCGCGGTCAATTCCGGCGCGCGCACCAGCCAGCCGCAGCGCTTGGTCAGCCATGCCTGCAGATGCGCGCGTTCGCTGCCGGGTACTTCGACGGGATGGCGCACTTCGACCACATAGAGCCGGTGCGCATCGAGCGCATCCGTCGTGAAACTCTGCAGCGCCGAGGGTGCCGCTGCAGCCCCGCGCGCCATCCAGCCGACGCCGCCGCCGACAATGAATGCCGCCAGCGTTGCGGCAATCGCGCCGTAGAACCATTTGCGCGGCTGGCGCACCAGCCGCTCGATCTCGAGCCGCCTCGGCACCGCCTCGTCGACGATGCCGTCGTAGCGGACATGCAGCGCTTCCGCCATCGTGCGCCACGACCGCACGCGCGCCGCATCGTCGGGGTGCGCCGCGAGCCATGCTTCGACATCGCCGCGGCGCTCCGCCGGCAGCTCGTTGTCGACGTAAGCATGCAGCTCGTCTTCGGTGACGGGAATATGGGGGTTGGTCATCGTCGTCGTCTCTGTCTATTCCGGATCGGAATCTGCCTATGCATATCGCCTGCCATCACGAGTCTTGTTTGCATCACCTGCATCACTTCACCCGTCTGAGCGCGGTGCGTTCGCCCTCGAGCGAGGCTTTGACGTGCGCGCGCGCCCGGGCAAGCCGGGACATGACAGTCCCGATCGGTACGCCCTGGATGTCGGCGACCTCGCGGTAACTCAACCCTTCCAGCATCACCAGCAGCAGCACCGAGCGCTGCTCTTCCACCAGCGTCGACAGCGCGCGGGCGATGTCACGGCCTTCCGCTTCGGTGCCGCTGGCGTCCGGGTTGTTGTCGAGCAGCGGCATGAATTGCGGCCGCCGCGCCAGCGATCGCCGCCGGTTCTTGTTGAGGTTGGTCAGGATCGTATAGAGCCAGCTCCTGACGTCGCCGCCGAGAAACAACCGTTCCGAACGCAACGCGCGCACCAGCGTGTCCTGCACCAGATCGTCGGCGATATCGGCATCGCGCGCGAGCGCGCGCGCGTAGCGGCGCAGCGCCGGGATCATGGCTTCGACACTTTGGCGAAACGCGGTCATTGTCACCAGATATTCAGGTCATTCCGGCGCGAACGCCATATCCAGCATAACACCCAATCGACGCGTCTATTCCGCCCATTGAGGCTCACGCAAGACAGCGTTAATCCAGGTTAATCTCAAGCTTAATCCCAAGATTAGCCTCAAGCGGATTTGGGCTGTACCCCGCTGGAGTGCTGGTGTACCTCAAATCGTAATACCAAGCGCGACTGGAAGCCGCATGCCGCGCGCTCTCCCATTCGTTGCCTGAGGAATAGCCGCCAGTCCGATGCCTGCGCCTGTCATCTATTACATTCGCCATGGCGAGACATCGTGGAATGCCGAAGGCCGGTTGCAGGGCGTGCAGGACATTCCGCTGAACGATCTCGGCCGCAGGCAGGCGGTCCATGCCGGCAATGTCCTCGGCGATCTCTTTGCCCGCCATGGCCGCGACAAATCGGAGCTGGCGTTTGTCGCGAGCCCGCTGATCCGCGCCCGCGCGACGATGGAGCTGGTGCGCGGATCACTGAAGCTGCCGCGCGACGGCTACGCGCTCGACGACCGTTTGCGCGAGATCGGCTACGGCCAGTGGGAAGGCGCGACGCTATCAGAGTTGCAGCTGCGCGACCCCGATCTCTATGCCAAACGCCAGACCGAGAAATGGACGGTGTCGCCGCCCGGCGGCGAGAGCTATGTCGACGTGCAGGCGAGGATGCAGGATTGGTACGCGTCGGTGGCGGCGGACACGGTCGCGGTGGCGCATGGCGGCACGGCGCGGGCCCTGATGGTGGCGCTCGGCATCGAGACGCCGCTCAGCGCGGCTGACCTGACCATCGAGCAGGGCGCCGTTTACGTCTTTCGGGACGGGGCGCTGCAGAAGTATAGTTAAATCCGCATCCCCATCCCCCGTCATTCCGGGGCGCGAAGCGAACCCGGAATCTCGAGATTCCGGGTCTGGTGCTAGCGCACCATCCCGGAATGACGGCCTAACGTTTGACCGCGGGGGGCGCGCGCGTTACCACACGACATAATCGTTGTATGTCAACGCAAGCACAAACGCGAAGCAACCATGTCCTTCAACACCTTCGGCCACATGTTCCGGGTCACGACCTTCGGCGAGAGCCACGGGATCGCGATCGGCTGCGTGGTCGACGGCTGCCCGCCGCTGATCCCGCTGACCAATGAGGACATCCAGATCGATCTCGATCGCCGCCGTCCCGGCCAGTCGCGCTTCACCACCCAGCGCCAGGAACCGGATGCGGTCAAAATCCTGTCCGGCGTGATGGCCCATCCCGAGACCGGGGTGCAGGTGACGACGGGAACGCCGATCGCGCTTCTGATCGAAAACACCGACCAGCGCTCGAAGGACTATTCCGAGATCAAGGACAAGTTTCGTCCCGGCCACGCCGACTTCACCTATGAGGCCAAATATGGCCTGCGCGACTATCGCGGCGGCGGACGCTCGTCGGCGCGCGAGACCGCGACGCGGGTCGCGGCCGGCGCCATCGCGCGAAAGATCCTGCCCGATGTGAAGGTGCGCGGCGCGCTGGTGCAGATGGGCCCGCACAAGATCGATCGCGAGAAGTGGGACTGGGACGAGATCGCGCGCAATCCGTTCTTCTGCCCGGACAAGGACAAGGCCGCGTTCTTCGAGCAATATCTGGACGGTATCCGCAAGAGCGGCTCCTCGATCGGCGCCGTGATCGAAGTCGTCGCCGAAGGCGTGCCGGCCGGCCTCGGCGCGCCGATCTACGCCAAGCTCGACGGCGAACTGGCGGCGGCGATGATGAGCATCAACGCGGTGAAGGGCGTCGAGATCGGCGCCGGCTTTGGCGCCGCCGAATTGTCGGGCGAGCAAAACGCCGACGAAATGCGCACCGGCAACAACGGCACGCGGTTTTTATCAAATCATGCCGGCGGCGTGCTCGGCGGCATTTCCACCGGCCAGCCGGTCGTGGTGCGCTTTGCGGTGAAGCCGACGTCGTCGATCCTGTCGCCGCGCCAAACCGTGGATCGCTCCGGCGCCGACACCGACATCATGACCAAGGGTCGTCACGACCCCTGCGTCGGCATCCGCGCGGTGCCGGTCGGCGAAGCCATGATGGCCTGCGTGCTGGCGGATCATCTGCTGCGCCACCGCGGGCAGGTCGGCGGGTGAACCCGGAAATTACGTTGCGTTGCCCCGAACCACGGCTGCGTTGTCAATTTTGAGCGCGAGCAGCTTTGAAAGCCGCTTTCTTGGCTTCGCGCTCTCTCGCAAAAGCCTCGCCAAATCGCGGCACTAGTTGGTCTTGGCGCATATCCCCTCCGCAGATCTGACACACGGGGCCTAGTCCCGGATCCTGGCCGCACGGAATATGAGTGTAGTGAATGGCGCGCTCCTCCTTCTCGGACTTCAACCAGGTCTCTCCCCACGATCGCAGCGCCAGCAGTACGGAATAGAACGCGAGTCCAGCCTCCGTAAGGTAATAGTCGTGCCGAAGTGGGCGAGTGCTGTAAGGGCGGCGCTCGACCAGACCGTCGGACTCCAGTTTTTTTAGACGGGCGGCGAGCATCTGCGGAGTCGCTCCCATCTGTGCCTGGATTTCTTCGAAGCGACGGTTGCCCATGGTCAACTCCCGCAAGACGAGCACCGTCCAGCGATCGCCGACGATGCTTAGCGCGCGCGCGACTGGGCACCCGGTCTCTTTCGACACCGGAGAAGAAATCGTCGGCTTAGTGCCTTTCTTTATCATAGCATCTTGACCCTATGAAAATCATATGCGCATATAGGCGCCTTCGCAGGTGAGTTGCAAGCGCTCTGGGAGCGTATCCCGCTGCAGCTGCATGACAAAAAGGAGAGGTTTTATGTCCAAGAACTTGAACATCGCCGAGATCGCGGATCGCTACGCCGCCGCCTGGTTGTCCCACAATCCGGACGCCATCCTCGCGCTCCACGCACCAGACTCAAAATTCCAGGCTCATGGCCGGACCGATGAAGTAAAAGGTAACGCCGCCTTGCGTGAGGAGTTTGCGCAGATCTTCGAGCGCTATCCTGATTTCGGCGTCGTGACGGATCGCCTGTTGGTCGGGGATAATCACTGGACGCTTGACTGGACACTCACCTTCCAGCCGCCCGGCAAGGATCGACGCAGTTTTCGCGCTCTCGACGTTGTCGAAGTGGATGCCAAGGGCTTGGTCACACGGAAAGACACGTTCTTCAACTTTGCCCAGGTCAAAGCCGCGTTCGAAGCGGCATGATGGACACGAACATGACGAACGCGAAAACTCTCGCTGACCAGAAGACACCGGTGTTCGATCGCGCGTTGATCAACGCGTTGCCAGTCGAGCATCTGTGCGATCTCAGCATTGATCTGGAACTCCGCCAGGTGATCCCGACTCCCCTCGGCACGCGTGTGACCGTTGTGGTGAAAGGCGGCCGTTTCGAAGGTCCACGCTTCCGGGGCGAAATGCTGCCAGGCGGCGGCGACTGGGTCTCCGTCGGCGCCGACGGCATCAGTCGCATGGATGTTCGTGCAACCATGCGCACCCACGACGGTGTTCTGATCCACTATGAGTCGCAAGGCGTCCTTAGTTTTCTGGGAGACGGCCGTGAGCGTCTGGCAAAGGGCGAGCGGGTGTCCTTCGACGACAGCTATGTGCGGCCAACGCCCAGGTTCGAGACGTCAGACGAGCGCTACGCCTGGCTTTGCGGAATCGTCACCGTCGGATACGGCGAATACGGCGTGGGGCGGATCGATCATCGGCTGTTTCGCATCCTCTGAGCCTGGCGGTCAGGCAGCGCGGCTTTGCCGCCGCCACAGGTCATCCTCCAAATGAAGGTCTTCCAGTCTTCGGCATTCTCATGTATGCATAGCCTATGCATGAATTGCTAGCAAACAAGCTAGCTGCTCTGTCGATCGCCATCGACGACCGAACGGACGCCGGCGCACGGCGTTCCCGTTCGGCAGCAGCTGCTTTGCAGACACTCCGCCATTGGGGGGCGCTGACCGCGACCGAGTTGGCCAGAATCCTGGGTGTCTCGCAGCCGACCATGGTGCGTGTTGTGGATGGCCTGATCCGGGAGCGGCTGGTCATACGCCGCGGCAAACAAGCGCGTCGCGTGGAGCTCGAGTTGACCCGAGCCGGCCGCAGCGAAGCTGCGCGCCTGCGGCGCGCGCGCCTGGCTGATGTGTCGAACCTCCTCCGCGCGCTTGACGTCGAGCAAGCGCGCTCTTTCGAAGAGTCGGTGGACCTCCTGTTGGCGGCCATCACGGATGGCCGTCCAACCGCCCGACGGATCTGCCGATTTTGCGCCCATGACATATGTGACGGACCCGCATGCCCTGTGGGCTCGCGGGCGACGACGCTTGAAGGTGAACTCAAGGAGAAGCCGCGTGGCGATATTGGAGCATGAGGGCCTCCGCCCAAAAATAGACCCGACAACGCGTATCGCGCCAACTGCTACGGTTTGCGGTGACGTGACGATAGGGCCGAACACATCAGTTGGATTCGGCGCGGTCATCGTCGCTGAGAGCGGTCCGGTCGAGATTGGCGCAAATTGCGTCATCATGGATACCGCAGTCCTGCGTGGCCTAAAGCACGCGAAGCTGACGCTCGGGGACAATGTACTGGTTGGACCTCACGCCTATCTAACAGGGTGCACGGTTGAAGACGATGTATTCCTCGCGACCGGGTGCACGATCTTTAATGGCGCTGTCATTGGCTGCCAATCGGAGGTGCGTATCAACGCCATTGTCCATCTAAGGACAAGGTTGCCCAAAGGCTCGATGGTGCCGCTAAACTGGATCGCCGTCGGCGATCCCGCCGTCGTTCTGCCTCCCGAGGATCACGAGAAGATCTGGGCAATCCAGAAACCTCTGGACTTTCCACGTTACGTCTTTGGTGTTGAACGTCCTCCGCCGGGAGAAACCATCATGCCCGAAGTCATGCCCCGCTATGCGGCCGCATTGCGCCGGCGTCACGCGACTGACCGTGAGGTCGACATCGTCAGCCTGTAAGCGTGTAGCTCCGCGTCAAGGACACGCGCATCACCTGGAAACAACTTGGCCTTTTCCCCGAACATTCGCGGAAGTCTGTTGATGGCCGCCGCCATGGCGAACTTCACGATCGTCGACGCAATCACCAAGGCGGTGTCGACCGAAATGAATATCGGCGAGATCATGCTGGTGCGGGGCGTGTTCGCGATTGCGCTGATCGCAACGCTCGCATGGCATCGAGACGCGCTGCGGCCGCTGTCCACGCTCATGATGAAGCCGATCGCGCTACGGGTGGTCGGTGAAATCGGCGGTACGGTTTCGTTCATGGCGGCGATCGTGCACCTGCCGCTCGCCAACGCCGCCGCGATCGTTCAGGCGCTGCCGCTGGCCATCACATTCGGTGCCGCGTTGATTTTCGGCGAGCCGGTCGGCTGGCGCCGCTGGCTCGCCATCACCGCCGGTTTCGTCGGCGTCCTCATCGTGGTTCGGCCGGGCGCTGAAGGCTTCAGCCAGTTTTCGCTGCTGGCGCTGACCGCGGTGGTGTTCTGTGCCGTGCGCGACCTTGCGACCAAGCAGGTTCCTGTGGAGATTCCCTCGCTGTTCATTACCCTGGTGACGACCGTAACGGTTGCGATAACCGGAGCCGTGATACTGGTTCCGCTCGGCGGCTGGACGCCGCCATCCGGTCGCGCGCTCGGCCTGCTGGCATTCGCCGCGGTTCTGCTTCTGATCGGCTACCAATGCATCATCATGGCGTTGCGGTCGGGCGATATCTCGGCGGTGGCGCCGTTCCGTTATTCCGCGCTGCTATGGGCGATGCTGCTCGGGTACCTGGCGTTCGGCGATGTGCCCGACGCGACGATGGTGACGGGTGCTTCGATCATCGTGCTGTCCGGCCTCTACGCCTTCTACCGCGAGCGCAAGCGTCATCGGCCGGTGGCGGCGGACGCATCCGGCCCGCCGCCCGAAGGGCTGTGATCGCGCCTTGCGCCCTGCCGCCGAAATCGCCAACCCTGACCGCGTCGTCTCGCGTGCAAACGAAATTTCGCGGGCCGTGTGCGACAGAATAGCCCGACGGGCAAATCAGTTCTGATTTACGGAAATCGTGTCAAGCCCCGGAATCAAAAATATTTCGCTTTTCCAGAAGTCGAAATCATGGCACATAATAGCCATCCCGTCCCACTCAGAGGGCGGCGGCCGTCGTCACGGACGTTGGACGGGTTGCGGTGGACGCTGATGTTGCGACTGACGAGCGCAGCTTGAGCGTACGGTAAAGACGCGTGGTCCTGACTTGCCCCGTATGCTGGCGTCAAGTTCCAAAGAAGCTAACGCTTCCGAGGGGCGACGGTGACAACGAGCACGGCCCGACCGGGGAGATCGCGTTATAAGCCGTAAAGCCATTGCGCAGGGAATGTCGGATGCTCTCCGCTGCCCTGTATGCTCGTGTGCACCATTTTGTTGCACAATCGCACACGAGACCGCGGGTGCAGCGCGCACCCGGCATTCCCTGCGCCCTCTGTTTTCAGTGGGCGAAGAATCCAGCATAGCCCGGGCTTATGGATGCCGCGGGGCGCGAACGCTTGTCTGAAGGTCGACGCTTTGACAATAATCGGACGAAACCCACATCGGTCCCGGCGGTTTGCGATACCTGCCTTGACGCGCGCGCAGCTTGCGCGGCAAATGCACCTGTCATGAACGCATCCGAACTGCAGCAACTCACCAACTGGCTGATCGATGGCGCCAGGTCCGCGGTCAATTCGCCGCGGCTGATGGCCGAGATTTGCGAGCGGCTGGTCGAGACCGGACTGCCGCTTTGGCGTGTCGGCATTTTCGTTCGAACCCTGCATCCCGATATTTACGGCCGCAACTTCGTGTGGCGGCCGGGCGCCGAGGTCGAGGTCGGAACGGTTGATTTCAAGATTCTCGACTCGCCGGATTTTCACTCCAGTCCCCTGATCCATGTGTTTCAGCAGGGCCTGGAAATTCGTGCCCGCGTGGACGATCCGCAGAGCAACCGCTTTCCGATCATCGCGGACATGCGCGCCGAAGGCGTCACGGATTATGTCGCGCTGCCGCTGTTTTTTACCGATGGTTCGGTCAACGCGTCGAGCTGGACCACGAAGCAGCCGGGCGGCTTCACCGATGACCAGTTGGCGGCGCTACGACAGATAGCAACGCCGCTGGCGCGGGTGGCCGAGATCGTCAATTTGCGCCGCATGGCGTCGAGCCTGCTCGATACCTATGTCGGCAACCGCGCCGGCGAGCGGATCATGGGCGGGCAGATCCGCCGCGGCCATACCGAGTCGATGAACGCGGCGATCTGGCTGTCCGATTTGCGCGGCTTTACGGCGCTGTCCGACCGGCTGCCGTCCGAGACGGTCGTGGATATTCTCAATCAGTATTTCGACTGCCAGGTCGCCGCGATCCGCTCCCATGGCGGCGAAGTCCTCAAATATATGGGCGACGGCTTGCTCGCGGTGTTCCCGATCGACGAATATGTCGGCGACGAGCAGCAGGTTTGCTCGCACGTGCTCGAAGCCGCCCAACAGTCCCGTGCCAGCGTCGCGGAATTGCAGTATCCGATCGGCGACGCGATCGAACGTTTTCGTTTCGGTGTCGCCCTGCATGTCGGGCGAATTCTCTATGGCAATATCGGCGGCGGCAACCGGCTCGACTTCACCTGCATCGGTCCTGCCGTGAATCTGGCGGCGCGGCTGGAAAAGATCGCCAGCCGTCTGCAGCGCACGGTGGTGGCATCGGAAGGATTTGCCGGCATCTGCCGGGGAGGGTGGAGCGATCTTGGCGAGTTTCCGATTGCCGGGTTCTCAAAGGCCGAGCGTGTCTTTGGTTTGGTCGACGAAACCTCGCCGGCCTAGCCGCGGTCTGCCCCGCTATTCCTCGGGCTCCGTGGTGAACAGCAGCGGATAGCCCTTGGCGCGGCCGGCGTCGGTGGCGCGCGTCGCCTTGGTCTCGGCGACGTCCTTGGTGAAGACGGCGACCACGCACACCCCGCGGCGGTGCGCGGTGATCATGACCTTGTGGGCCTGATCCTCGGTCATGCGGAATTCGGCCTTCAATACCGTGACGACGAATTCGCGCGGGGTGTAATCGTCATTGACGAGGATGACCTTGTGCAGGCGCGGCCGTTCGGTCTTGGTTTTGACCTTTGTTTTTGGCTTGGCGACGGTATCGATCATTCCTGCGGCGGCTCCGAAACCATAGCGTTTTCGAGCGAAGTGGATACCGGTTCGCATAGCAATCAAGTTTACGCAGATTGCGTAGCCTTATCTGCGGTAGAAAACGCGTCAAAAAATGAGACAGCTCCGCGCCGTGGTTAGCGGGCGCGGCAATCCGCCAGGCGCTGCGTCATGCTCTGATCGCCGCGGCTGACGGCCGTCTCGATCAGTTTACAGGCTCCGGGCCGGTCCTGAAACTGGGCGTTTTTCGACAGTTTCAGGTCGATCAGCGCGGCCATCGCGCCGGGTTCGTCGAGTTCCGCGGCCTCGGTCGCATAATAGAGCAGATGCTTGGGATTCTTGATCCGGACCTCGGGATTGCCTGCGAGGATCCGCACCACCTCGGTGCGCGCGTCGAGGTCCCATACGCCGGCCTGGTCGAGCAGGTTTGCCGCCTGCTGGACGTCGCGGGGCACCACTTTGCCTTCGAGATAGAGCCGTCCCAGCACGCCCTTGACGCCTGTCGTGTCGGTGCGTGCCGTGAGCAAAGCGAGGGCGCGCTTGGGGTCGGCGGGACCGCCTTCACCGGCGATCAGCATTTCGGCCAGCGGTGGCGGCGCGCCGCCGGGATCGGGCCGCAGGGACTCTTCGAGCAGCGTTCGCGCGCGAACCGGGTCGTCCTTGCGGATGGCGATCGCCAACTCCCGCCTGGCGCCGAACACGCCGGCCGTTGCCATTCGCTCGAGGATGTCGATGCCGCGGGCGCGTTCGTCCGGCCTGTCCGACGTCACCAGCAAGCGGCCGAGCAGCACCTGAAGGTCTCCCTTGCTCGTGTCTTTCGCCGGGTTGGCGACCGCGCGCTCCGCCCAATACCGCGCGGCAACCGGATCGCGTTTCACCGTCGAACCCCGGTTGAGCAGGATCGCCAGCATCTGCGTGGAAAAGGGATGTCCGAGTTCGGCCGCCCTGTGCAGCGCCCGATCGGCCTCGGCGCGCGTCACCATCGGCACCTTGTCGAGGTCGCCGCGGTCCCAGGATTTGTGATGCTCATAGAGTTCGTAATAGGCCCCGGCGTTGCCTTGTGCGGCGGCCTCGCGCAGCAGGGCCAGCGCCTCGACCTTCCTGGCGTAGGGCATCGATCGCGCCACCGCGACCTTGAAATGGGTATTTTCGGGCTGATTGACCAACGCCAGGGTGCAACTTTCGCTCCGCAAGGTCCAGCGGCGGCGCAGCGCCTCGTCGCTCATGTAGCCCTTGGGATTTTCGGAAAGGCGCAGACAGAGTTCGCCGGCATTGGCCGAATTCAGCGCTGGTTCCGCTGGCGCAGCCTCGGGCTGCGCCGCTCCGGATATTTTCGGTGGCAGCAACAGCGCCGCCGCGACGATGAACGTGGAAAACAGCAGGACCGACGGCACGACCGCGCGCGGCGACATTCGCCGGCGCGCAATTTCGGGACGTTTCGGGGGTATGACCATGTCCATGCCATCCGCAGCCTGGTCGCCGCACGCCCCCTCTGTCGCGGTGAATGCCGGATTTGTTCAAACCGGACATCACCGTATTCCTACGTGCTGCTCTGGCGGATACTTCCAAACGCCATCGCGAATCGAGGCGCGGCGAAGCTTGCCTCGATTCGAGGCAGTGGAGAGCTAACCCAAATGTGAAGGACAGATGATATCTGCGCTTTGCGCGGCGCAATTTGCGTGTCACCATTGTCACCAGTCGACGGGAGGGCAGCGATGCGCTGGTATGTCTCGATCGGAGCTGTGCTTGTGGCAGGCGTACTCGCCGGTGGCGATGTCGCGGGGGTCGCCGCGCCGGGCACAAGGAGCCAACTTAGCCATCCACCGAGCCGTCAATTGGCGGACAAGGGAGCCACGCCGTCCGTCGATGTCGAACTGGTTCTTGCCGTCGACGTCTCCTATTCGATGGACATGGACGAGCTGGCGATCCAGCGCGAGGGTTACGCCCAGGCCATCGTCTCCAAGGAGTTCCTGCAGGCGCTGAAGACCGGCCCGCACGGCAAGATCTCGGTGACGTATTTCGAGTGGGCGGCTTCCACCGACCAGAAGATCATCATTCCGTGGCGATTGATCGATGGTCCGGAAACGGCGGACGCCGTTGCCAATGAGATCATGAAAACCCCGATCCGCCGGGCGTCGCGCACCTCGATATCGGGTGCGATCAATTTCGCGATGCCGCTGTTCGACGAGAATCCGCATCGCGGGTTGCGGCGCGTGATCGATATTTCCGGCGACGGTCCGAACAACAACGGCGGTCCCGTCGTCGTCGCCCGCGATGCTGCCCTGGAGAAGGGGGTCGTCATCAATGGTCTGCCGATCATGGTGAAGGAGCCGTCTTATTCCACCATGGATATCGACAATCTGGATGCCTACTATGAGGATTGCGTGATCGGGGGTCCCGGCTCGTTCGTGGTGACGATCAAGGAGCGCGAGAAATTCAAGGAAGCGATCCGGACCAAATTATTGCTCGAAATCGCGGGCCGCACGCCGGAACGCCCGGTGGTGCCGGTTGCAGCCAAGGAGAAGGAGCCGCGGGTCAATTGCCTGATCGGTGAGAAGATCTGGCAGGACCGCTGGGGACGGTAGGTTCCCGGCTGCTGGTTCAGCGCTTGCGCACGAAGCGCGCCACCAGTTCGATATGCGGCGTGTGACGAAACTGGTCGACCGGCGTGACGCCCTCGATCGTATAGCCGCCGTCGATCAGGATTTTGGCGTCGCGCGCGAAGGTCGTGACGTTGCAAGACACCGCTACCACCGTCGGGATCTTGCTCGCCGCGAGTTGCGTCACCTGGGCCTGCGCGCCCTGCCGTGGCGGATCGAACACGATCGCATCGTAATCGCGCAGCTCCTGCGGCATCAGCGGCCGGCGGAACAGATCGCGCGCCTCGGCCTTGACCGGCTTCAGGCCCGACGTCGATGTCGCCGCCTTCTGCAAGGCTGCCACCGCGCCTGCGTCGCTGTCGAAGGCGGCAATCCGCGATTTGGTGGCGAGGCGAAGCGCGAACGGGCCGACACCGCAAAACAGGTCGGCGATATGCTTGGCGCGCTTGCAGTGGCCGGCGACCAATGCTGCGAGCGCTTCCTCGCCGGCCACGGTCGCCTGCAGGAACGATCCGGGCGGCAGGGCTACCTGGGCGGCACCTAAGCTGACGACCGGCGGCGTTCGCATCAGCACCAGCTCGCCATGGCGGGTCAGCCGCGCCAGTTTGTGCCGCTCGGCGACATCAGACAATCTTGCGATCAGCGCTGTCGCGAGCGCGCCGGAGCCACGCACGTCGACATCGAGGCCACTGCTGGTGGCCGTGATCTGAATGTCGAGCGGCTTTCCAACCGAGATCAGCGGTTCAGCGATCGCCCAGGCGGCCTCAAGCGCGCCGTCCAGATGCGGGTCGAGGATCGGGCAACGGTCGATCGGGATGATGTCGTGCGAGCCGGCCGCCGCAAAACCAACCTTGAGCACTTCATGCGTACCCATCCGCGCGTGCAGGGTGATGCGGCGTCGGCCAAGGCCATGGGCGTCGATCAGGGGCGCGACGTCGCAAGCAATTCCGGCTTGCGCCAGCGTCGTGACCACGATTTCCCGTTTCCAGGCGCGATAGTGCTCGGCGTCCCAATGCTGGATGGCGCAACCGCCGCAGACGCCGAAATGCGGACAGAAGGGTGCTATGCGCTCCGCGCTGGCGCGTTCGACCTTGATCAGCCGCCGGCGGTCGGGATGACCCGGCACGTGCTCGACCTCGACCGTTTCGGTGCCAAGCGCGTAGGGCACGTAGACGCTGATGCCGCCGGCCGTGACGACGCCGTCGCCGCGATGGCCAACATGGTCGATCACAAGGTGTTCGGCTTCAGCCACGGCGCGCACCGAGGAAGAATTCGATGTTGCCGTCGCCGCCGGTGATCGAGGATGGAAATATCTGGATGTCGGTGCAGCCCTGCGAGGTCGCGAATGCCGCGATGTCGTCGCAAATTTCCTGATGCACCATCGCATTGCGGATGATGCCGCGCTTGGAGTGCTTTCGTGCCGCCTCGAACTGCGGCTTGATCAGCGCCAGCAGATGCATGGGGGCGGCCGCCAGCGACAGCGCCACCGGCAGCACGGCTTTCAACGAGATGAAGCTGACGTCGATCACGACGATGTCGGGTCGCGCGGGCAGGCGCTTGCCTTCGAAGGCGCGAATATCGGTCGCTTCCATCGAAACGATCTTGGGATGGCCCTGCAGCGCGGGATGCAGCTGGCTGTGGCCGACATCGATCGCGAACACGAGGCTGGCGCCGTTCGCGAGCAACACCTCGGTGAAGCCGCCGGTCGATGCGCCGACGTCGAGGCAGACATGGTCTTCGATTTCGAACGGATATTGTTCCAGCGCGCCCGCCAGCTTGACGCCGCCGCGCGAGACATAGGGATGCGCGGGTTGCGCGACGAGATTCGCGTCAGCGGCGATCAGGTCAGAAGCCTTTGCGACCGGTTTGCCGTCGGCCGTTACGCCGCCGGCCTCGATCGCGGCGCGGGCGCGAGCCCGGCTTTCGAACAGGCCGCGTTCGACCAGCAGCACGTCCGCGCGCTTGCGGGAAGCAGTCTTGTTGTCGTGCGTGTCAGCCAATTTCAGCTCGATTTGCCTTTGACGTGATCCACCGCCAAGCCGACGCAGGCCTCGAACGCGGTGAGGTCGTGCCAGATATCCGCAGATAGCTGACGCGGTGTCACCAGCGGGCAGCCGTGCAGATCGAGCGCGTGAATCATCATGAGATTATCCGGCCAGCCGAAATCTTCCACGGTAAGCCCCTCCGGGTCGACGAGCCGCCCGTCGGCAGACGTCGTCACGTCGCAAATTCGCGCGACGCGATCGCGATAGGCAGTCGGGTCGTTGCTGTAGGCGAGACAGAACTTGCCGCGACCCGCCGCATAGCCAAGTTCATAGACCGTACCGGCGTCGGCACTTGGGCCCCGAAATGGCGTCAAATTGGCAATAATGGCATCCGCCGCATCCATCATCGCTTCATTGCCCTTGAAGATCGCAAGCGAAGCGTCGCTGGCCGAGAGGTTGACGACATTATCGAGCGGATAAAGTCCGGTCAGGCCATGGCGTGCGCAGATTTCGGCCTTGCGCCGTCCGATCTCGATCGCGTCTGGCAGGAATACATCGGGGCCTGCCAGATAGATCTTCATGGGATCACCGGGTATTTCAGACGCGTTTTCTTGACGCGAACCGGTTCCCACCCCGGATCAAATCCGGGGCAGGTTTTCGCCCGAAAACGCCATGCAATCTCAGGCGAGCTTGACCGTCTCGGCCTTGTAATCCTTGCCGAGCGCCTCGAACACCTTGGCCACGATGCCCTTGGCGTCGAGGCCGGCATAGGCATACATCGCGTTCGGCGAGTCATGGTCGATGAACTCGTCGGGGAGGATCATCGCGCGCATCCGCAGTCCGCCGTCGAGCATACCGTTGTCGGACAACGTCTGCATGACGTGCGAGCCGAAGCCGCCGATCGAGCCTTCCTCGATCGTGAGCAGCACTTCGTGTTCGCGCGCCAGCTTCAGCACCAGATCGACATCCAACGGCTTCATGAAGCGGGCGTCGGCAATCGTGGTGGAAAGGCCGTGGGCTGCGAGTTCGTCGGCAGCCTTTTCGCATTCGGCCATGCGCGTGCCGAACGACAACAGCGCGATCTTGCTGCCCTGGCGGACGATGCGGCCCTTGCCGATTTCGAGGGGAATGCCGACTTCGGGCATCTCGACGCCGCGGCCTTCGCCGCGCGGATAGCGCACCGCGCTCGGACGGTCATTGATCGCAACCTGCGTGGCGACCATGTGAACCAGTTCGGCTTCATCGGAGGCGGCCATGATCACGAAGTTCGGCAGACAGCCCAGATAGGCGTTGTCGAACGAGCCGGCATGGGTGGCGCCGTCGGCGCCAACGAGACCGGCGCGATCGATCGCGAAACGAACCGGCAGGCTCTGGATCGCCACGTCGTGGACCACCTGGTCATAGCCGCGCTGCAGGAAGGTCGAGTAGATCGCGCAGAACGGCTTGTAACCTTCGGTGGCGAGGCCGGCCGCGAACGTCACCGCGTGCTGCTCGGCGATACCGACGTCGAAAGTGCGGTTGGGGAAGGCCTTGTTGAAGATATCAACGCCGGTGCCCGACGGCATCGCCGCAGTGATAGCGACGATCTTGTCGTCCTTCTCGGCTTCCTTGACGAGGCTCTGGCCGAATACGTTCTGGTAGGCGGGCGCGTTCGGCTTGGCCTTGGCCTGGGCGCCGGTGGCAACGTCGAACTTGACGACGGCGTGGTATTTGTCGGCGGAGGCTTCGGCCGGGCCATAGCCCTTGCCTTTCTGCGTCACGACATGAACCAGGATCGGGCCGGTCTCCATGTCGCGGACGTTCTTCAGCACCGGCAGCAGATGGTCGAGGTTGTGACCGTCGATCGGGCCGACATAGTAGAAGCCGAGTTCCTCGAACAACGTGCCGCCGTCCATCATGAAGCCGCGGGAATATTCCTCGACGCGGTTGGCGCGGTTGGCGATGATCTTCGGCAGGCGCTTGTTGATCTGCTTTGCCGCCTCGCGCAGCGTGCGGTAGGTCTTGCCCGAGTAGAGCCGCGACAGGTACGCGCTCATCGCTCCAACCGGGGGCGCAATCGACATGTCATTGTCGTTGAGGATGACGATCAGGCGCGAGTTCATGGCGCCCGCATTGTTCATCGCCTCATAGGCCATGCCCGCTGACATCGAGCCGTCACCGATCACGGAGATAATGTTATTCTTGCCGCCGGAGAGGTCGCGCGCCACCGCCATGCCGAGGCCGGCCGAAATCGAGGTCGAGGAGTGCGCGGCGCCGAACGGATCGTAGTCGCTCTCGCTGCGCTTGGTGAAGCCGGACAGACCGCCGGCGGTGCGCAGCGTGCGAATCCGATCACGGCGGCCGGTGAGGATCTTGTGCGGATAGGCCTGGTGGCCAACGTCCCAGATCAGGCGGTCGCGGGGCGTATCGAAGACGTAATGGATAGCCGTGGTCAGTTCGACGACGCCGAGGCCGGCGCCGAAGTGCCCGCCGGTCACCGAAACCGCGTCGATGGTTTCCTGGCGAAGCTCGTCGGCAACCTGCTGGACCTGCTCGATCTTGAGCTTGCGAAGGTCGTCGGGCGTGCGGATGGTATCGAGAAGGGGCGTCTTACTAAATTCGGTCACAGCGATATTCCAATTTTGCATGTCGGAGCGAATGGTCCGACGCGAGATGGGTTGCGCGTTAACCGCGCAGCGAAAATCCAGACCCCGGGTGCCATCTCGGCAGGCCGATTTCTGATTTGAAAGCCAAGATACACTCCGGATCGAGCCATGTGATCTACATCACGCTGGTCCGTTTAACCCTTCCCGGTCAGTTTCTTCAGCCATTTGAAGAACTTGCTTCCGTCGGAAATGACCGGCAGACCCGCTCTCCACAGCCCATAGAATTGCAAGCTTTACACCAAAGCGGCGGCCAAAGCCAACCCGCTGCTAGGTCAGAGTTCCCGGCCGTTCGGTTCAAAAACCTCGATTTCTTAACCGCTCAGGCGGGCGGAAGGTTCCATGTCGCCTAAATCGTCGGCATCCGGCGCGCCGGTCTTGGCGGTTTCGATCCGTTTCCAGGCCCATTCGCGGGCGGCCGGATCGCCGGTTGCAACCGCCAGCGCGGCATCCGGAACGGCCATGCGCGCGCTCAGGGGGATCGGTCCGCAGACGATCATGAAGAAATCGTAGGCGTCGGGCTGTTCGTTGGCCATCACGAACTGGAAATGGACCTTGAAGAATTGCCAGCGGAAGGTCTCGTAATGGTCGGCCCGGACGATGTCGCGGAAACGCACCGCCACGATGGTGGGATTGCGCCGGGCGTTTCCGACCTCGATGCCGTGGCCCTTGATCGGATCGAACTGGTAGAAGTTCATCACGTCCTTGCGTGCCTGGCAGTCGATCCAGTCGATCGACGGCTCGACGGCGAGCTGGCGCAGATGCTCGCGGAAATCCTTCGCCGCCGCGTGGAAGCCGACGATTGGTAAATTGCCGCCGATCGTCAGCAGCACGATGCGCGGACCGTGACGCCCCAGTGCCGGATCGAGCTTAAGCGCGCGCGCCAGCATTTCGGTGCCCAGGAATGATCCGGAACTGTGGCCGACAACGACGATCTCTTCGGCGTCACTTGAATGCGCCACATTGACGAGGTGCTGCGCGAAGCGGTCGAGGCGCTGGTCCCAGTCGGGGCGGGCGCGGTGCGCAAAGTCCCAGGTCCAGATCCAGTCGGACAGCAGATAGAGCACGTAAGTGCTGTTTTCGGTGTATTTCAGCATGGTGCCGAGCAGTGCCACGAATATCGCGACAGAAGCGGCAATGCTGAAGGGCCCCGGGATGCCCAGTGCATCGAGGCCCTTCTGGAATACGAAGGCGATGCCGGCCGAGCCCAGGGCTTCCAGCAGCAGCACGAAATGCGGGTAGGTGATGAAGGCCGCGAAACGCCAGTTCGCACTTGTGAAGCGCGCGAGCGTGCCGTTGAACACCAGCCGCCAATAGATCCAGACCGCGTTGAAAACCGTGCGCCAGATCGGCGAGGCGAGGTCGCGCTGGATGAAGTCTTCGAAGCGCAGGAAGTCGTAGCTGGTATGGGTCTGCCAGTCGTCCGCCTTGGTCTCGATGGTCCAGGACGCCATCTCGTCGTCGGCTGCGACCTTGGGCCGGCTGATGGTGGCGGAAAGCTGGTACAGCCGGCCGAATTTCCGCAGTTCGGTACGGAACATGCGGTAGTATTGCGCCAATCCGCGCGGATCGTACCCCTGTATGTAGATGATATGGCGGTGCTGAACGCGCACGAACTGTCCCCGGGTGCTGGCCGGACTATATCAGGCCGTTTTGCGCGCCAAGAACTAATTCGGCAACTAATTCGGCGGCTGATTCGGTAGCTAATTCGGTCGCTATTTTGGGCCCTTGCGGGATGGCGAGCGTCACATTCGCCTAATGTTCTCGATTATTGCACATCGAGCGGCTCGGTGCCGGTCACCTGTCCGCTGGCGTCGGTGGTGATCTTGTCGACGCGGGCCTCGGCCTGCCGCAGCAGTTCCTCGCAGCGCCGCTTCAGGGCTTCGCCGCGCTCGTAGATCGCAACCGATTCCTCAAGCGGCACCTTGCCGTCCTCGAGCCGCTTGACGATCGATTCAAGTTCCTCGATCGCGCGCTCGAAGCTCAGCTTTTTGACGTCCACTTGGGTGTTTTCGGCCATATATTGCGTTCCCAATTGCGATCTCTTTCTGGAGCATGATCCTTATCGGAAAACCGGTTCCCACTTTTCCGGATCATGCTCGCCCAAGCGCGGAATCAAGCGAAGTTTTGCGGGCGTATTGTGGCGGGGATTTACGTGCCCATCAATGCAGTGACATGGGATGCGACCGACTCTTTCAGCCCCTGCAGGTCGTAGCCGCCCTCCAGCATCGAGACCACCCGCCCACCGGCGCTTGCATCCGCGACATCCATCAGCTTGCGCGTGACCCAGCCGAAATCCTCCGCCTTCACGTTGAGCGAGGCCAGGGGATCGCGGAAATGCGCGTCGAAGCCGGCGGAGATGATGATGAGTTCGGGGCTGAATTTCTGCAACTGCGGCAGGATCAGGTTTTCGAACGCCATGCGGAACTTGACGCTGCCGTCCTCCGACGCCAGCGGCGCGTTGACGATGGTGTCGTGCTCGCCGCGCTCGCCGGAGGCACCGGTGCCGGGAAACAGCGGCATCTGGTGCGTCGAGCAATACATCACGGTCGGATCGGACCAGAAAATATCCTGCGTGCCGTTGCCGTGATGGACGTCGAAATCGACCACCGCCGCGCGCGCGATGCCGTATTTGCGCTGGGCATGGCGTGCGGCGATCGCGGCATTGTCGAAGAAGCAGAAGCCCATCGGCTTGCTCACTTCAGCATGGTGCCCAGGCGGGCGGACCGCGACGAACGCGTTGTGGTGGGCGCCGGACATGACCGCGTCGGTCGCGGCCACCGCGCCGCCGACGCCGCGCATCACAGCTTCCCAGGTTCCCGGCGACATCGAGGTGTCGCCGTCGATATAGATCAGGCCGCTGGTGGGCGCGATGTGGCGGAGTTCGCCGACATAATGCTCGCCATGGCACAGCGTCACGGAATCGAGACTGCCTTCCGGCGCTTCGCCGCGCACCAGCGGCTTGAAGCGATCCTCGCCGAGCACCTCGGCGACGGCGCGCAGCCGGTCGGGACGCTCGGGATGTCCCGGCGGCGTCAGATGGTCGAGACAGGCGGAATGCGTCAGTAACAGCGTCATGCGAAATCCTGGCGTGCGGGCGGGCCGCGAACGCACAATCTAGGCGCTCAACGGCCGCTCGGAAAGGGCCATGGTTCCTCCCCGCGGGGACGGCGGACTGGACCTCAGTTGATTCGGGCGATGCGATTGACGGCGCCGGGCGCGACCGGACTGTTGGCCAGGAAATAGCTGTTCAACGCATCGATGTCGTAGACGCCGATTCGCGGGGCGGTTCCTTGCGTCAGGATCGTAAAGCCGTCGCCGCCGACGGCGAGGAAATTGTTGACGGTCACGCGATAGTTCCCAGCGGGATCGATCGGCGCACCGTTCAGCGTCATTCGCTCAGGGAGAATGCGCTCGCCGTCCGGCTTGGTGTTGTCCCAGGCGTAGCTGAAGCCTTTCGAGACCTGCAGGATCCGCGGCCGTTTCGGATCGAACCATTGCTGCTCCAGCATGTCCTTGATCTGCTTTCCGGTCAGCGTCAGCGTCACCAATTGGTTGCGGAACGGCTGGCTCGCGAACAGATCGGCATAGGTCACCGCGCCGTCTTCCTTGCGCGTGATGTCGATGCGCACGCCGCCGGGATTGGTGAAGGCCATCACCGCGCCGCCGTTCGCGGGCGCGCTGGTCGCCGCGAGTTGCGCGTCGGCGATGACATCGCCGAGCGGGCTCTCGCCGGCATTGTTGGGCACGCGCGACAGCGTTTCCGTGATCGAGCCGGCCGGACGGTTGGCGATCGGCGCTGCAACCCGGTCATAGGCTTCGATCAGTGCGGTCTGTTCAGGATTCCTGGCGTAGGTCGCGGTGCGGACGATGGTGTTGCTGGCTCTGGCACTGATGATGTCGCGGCTCTTGGGATCGAGCTTGACGTCGATCGCGGTAACGATGGTGCCGTATTTGTCGCCTGACGTGACCAGCCTGCCGTCGATCTCGCAGACATAGGCTTGATGCGTGTGGCCGGAGACGACGATGTCGACCGCCCTGTCGAACTTCCTGACGATGTCGACGATCGGGCCTGATATGCCCGGGCACTCATTGTAGTCGCCGGTCGGCAGGCCGCCTTCATGGATCAGCACCACGATGGCCTCGACGCCGCGCGCCTTCAGTTCGGGGATCAGCGCATTCACCGTCTCGGCCTCGTCGCGGAATTCAAGGCCGGCGGCGCTCTCCGGCGAGATGACATTGGGCGTGCCCTTCAGGGTCAGGCCGATGAAGGCCACCGGAATGCCCTCGAACGTCTTGATCTCATAGGCGGGAAGCACGGTTTTTCCGGTCGCCTTCTCGAACGTGCTGGCGGCGAGATAGCGGAACTTGGCGCCGAGGAAGGGATGCGGTCCCTGGCACTTGTCGACCGGATGGCAGCCGCCGTTCTGCATGCGCAGCAGTTCGGCCTTGCCCTCGTCGAACTCGTGATTGCCGACCGAGGAAATATCCAGCCCCATCATCGACAGCGCCTCGATGGTGGGCTCGTCGTGGAACATCGCCGACAGGAACGGGCTGGCGCCGATCAGATCGCCGGCGGCGACGAAGATCGAATTCTTGTGGCCGTCGCGCAATTCCTTGACCAGGGTCGCCATGTGTTCGGCGCCGCCGGCGGCGACGAAGGTCTTTTTGGTCTTGTCCTCGGGGTCGGCGATCCGGATTCCGAGCTGCGGCGGGCGGAGATAGCCGTGAAAATCATTGATTGCGAGAATGCGCAGATCGATGGGGGCGGGGGTTTGGGCGAGCGATGATGTGGCAAGCGCGGCCGTGATCGCCAAGGCAAGAATAGGACTGAAGAGAATTCTCATGGCACCGTCATTGCGAGGAGCGTAGCGACGAAGCAATCCATTCTTTCTTCATGCGGCGCGATGGATTGCTTCGCTGCGCTCGCAATGACGGCGGGGGTATCACGCCGTTCGGCTACCCCTTCTTGCGTTCGAAGAAGCCCTTGAAGGCCGCGATCGCTTCCTTGGAACGCATCCGTTCGCCGAACAGATGGCGCTCCTGGTCGATCCGACGGGTCATGTCCTCCGGCTGCAGTTTCAGCAGTTTGCGCGAGATCGCCACCGCTTCCGCCGGCAGCGCGCAGATTTCGCGCGCGACCTTGCGCGCCTCGGCCTCGGTCTGCCCGGGCGCCACCACGGCATTGACGAAGCCGGCCGCGTGCGCATCGTCGGCGCTGAATTTGCGTCCCATCACCAGCATCGCGAACGCGCGCTGGTGTCCCATGGTCCGCGGCATCAGGAGGCTGGAGGCGCCTTCCGGCACCAGGCCGAGATTGATGAACGGGGTGGAGAACGTCGCGGTCTTGCTGGCGAGCACATGGTCGCAATGAAACAGCATCGTGGTGCCGATGCCGATCGCGATGCCGTCGACGGCGGCAATCAGCGGCTTGGCGTTGTGCGCCAGCGAATAGAGAAACTTTGCGGCGTTGGAGGCGCGCGGCACATCGGCATTGGAGGTGCCGTCTTTCAGGAAATCCTCCAGGTCGTTGCCGGCGGTGAACACGCCGGAGCCGCCGGTGATGATGATGCAGCGGATGGCCGGATTGTCCTGCGCCTTGTCGATCGCATCGCTCATCTCGCGATACATGTCTTGCGTGATCGCGTTCTTCTTTTCGGGCCGCCGCATCGTGATCACGCGCGTTGCGTCTTCGTCTGATACAATGAGGTGTTCGGTCATGGGAGCGGTCCCTGAAACAGGCGGCGATCGTGCCGCTGGCGAATAGTCAGACTATATCCTACATGATCATATCACTACATGATCCTCGTGAAGACCCAAATCGCCGCACCTGTTTTTCTCGCGACAAGGATGCCGCCATGCAGCTCACCGGAATTCACCATTTGACCGCGATTTCGGCGAAGCCGCGCGAGAATCTGGCCTTCTACACCGGCCTGCTCGGCATGCGGCTGGTCAAGAAGACGGTCAATCAGGATGACGTCAGCGCCTACCATCTGTTCTATGCCGACGGCAAAGCCAATCCCGGCACGGACCTTACCTTCTTCGATTTTCCGGCGGCGCCGGAGCGGCGCGGCACCAATTCGATCTCGCGCACGGGCTTGCGTGTCGCCGGCGAAAAGACGCTCGGGTTTTGGCGCGACCGCCTGAGGGCGGCGGGCGGCGTGACCTTCGATGTCATCGAGGTCGACGGCCGGCTGACCTTGCCGTTCGAGGACGGCGAAGGCCAGCGCCTGGTATTGATCGATGACGGCGGGGCTGGCGCTTCCTCGCCCTGGGAGCGCAGTACGGTTCCGGCCGAGCATCAGATCCGCGGTCTCGGCCCGATCGTGCTCACCGTGCACGATCTGTCCCGCACCGCGTTCGTGCTTACCGATGTCATGAACATGCGCCGCGTCCGCGACTATGCCGCGCACGGGGCGCAGATTCACGTGTTCGCGATGGGCGAGGCAAAGGACGAGAACAATCCCGCCGCCGAGCTGCATGTGCTCGAGGACAAGGCTTCGCCGATGGCGCGCCAGGGCGCAGGCGGCGTGCACCACGTCGCGTTCCGCACGCCCGACGAGGCGCAGTATCACGCCTGGACGCAGCGGCTGACGGATTTGCGCGTGCCCAACAGCGGTGAGGTCGACCGGTTCTATTTTCGCAGCCTTTATTTTCGCGAACCCAACGGCATCCTGTTCGAGATCGCAACCGACGGTCCCGGCTTTGCGACCGACGAGCCGATGGCAACGCTCGGCGAGAAACTGGCGCTGCCGCCGTTCCTCGAACCGCGCCGCGCGGCGATCGAAGCGGGGCTGAAGCCGATCGGGTAGGGTTGTTTTCGAATCATCCATCGTCGTCCCGGCGAACGCCGGGACCCATAACCCCGGTCATCTGTTGTTGACGGAAGTCGTCGACTATCGTGCGCAGTAACAACCGCTGCGGCGTATGGGTCCCCCCCGATGCGCAATTGCGCATCTGAGCTCAAGGCCGGGACGACGGTGGTGTTTGTTGTTCGCACCATCATCCGAAACATACTTTCGCGATCTCGCGGCGCGTTGCGCCCGAGCTTTGCCAGAAATTCCTCACCCTCTGAAAACAAAGGGCGCAGGGAAGACCGGGTGCGCGCTGCACCCGCGGTCTCGCGTGCGGTTTGCACAAAACAAAGTGCACACGAGCATACAGGTCCAGCGGAGAGCATCCGGCCTTCCCTGCGCAATGGCTTTACGGCTTATATCG